>JAYUWZ010000636.1:0-7470 GCA_043753265.1 Verrucomicrobiaceae bacterium | reverse complement strand
GGTAAATTCCGCCGCGAGGTTGATTCCCGCCTCCAACTGCGCGCGCGAAAACTCCTTCGACTCCGCGCCCCAGGTCACCTTGCCCTTTTCGCCCGATAGATTTTTCACCTTCAAGGTAAAGCGGTTCAGTTCCTCGTTGAACGGCAGGAAAGGCGTGATGCTCCGTGTGCTCTTCGAGCTTTTTCCATCGCCATCGAAACAGAACGGATAGCGCGTGCTCTCCAATTCCAACTTGCCCGCGGTACCGCCGAGCACCTTGTGCCCTTCGCTCGCCTTTGCCGCACCCTTCATATCCACCGTGATCTCGGCGATGTCCCCCTTGCAACCAAGCCCCTTGAGAAACGCATACGCCATCACGAGCTGGCCATTCGGCCCGGGGTGAAACCCATCGCCGCCGCACACATCGTAATTCTCACCGAGCCCGGCCTTCGCCTTCTCCATCGTGGTAATCATCGCGCCATGCACGTCGGCAAACGCCTTCCCGGTATCCGCCGCGATCTGCTTGTCGATGTCCCGCAGCTTGCCGAGATTATCATTGTAGCCCTTGGCTTCCTCACCCTTGGGGAAGTTGGGCTTGTTGGTAAAAAACTTCGTATCCACCGCACCCGGCGCGCCCACCACGACGTTCTTCACGCCGAGCTCGTCAAACTTCTTCACGATCCCGCGCATCGCATCCTCATACGTCTTGCCGATCTCCGGCTTGTAGGGAGTGTAGCTGCCATCATTCATGCCGTAGCATGTCGTGCCCACCGTCGGCTGGAACACCGCGAGGTCATTCTCCATGCGCGAAAGAAACCCCGGCGCGCGCTCTCCACTCCACCCAAACTGAAACACCCGCACATCCGTCCGCCCCGCGCACGCAATGAGGTAAGTCTCCATGTATTTGGAGTACAGCTTCTGCTCCGTGATCGAGTCGCCAATGATGGCGAGCTTTGCATTCGGGGGCAACTGCGCCTCCCCCGCCGCAAAGGCAGGGGCAAGCGAGAGCATCGGAGCAAGGATGACGGTGGCGAGGAAAGAGAAGTGCTTCATGGGTGCGGAGCTACGACCACAAGCACCCCAAAAAATTAGCCCCACGAGCGCCAAATCACCTGTATTGCAGGGCTAAAGGCCCGATTTTTATCCTCAGTCCGCGATGTTGAGCTGAGTCATTAAGCATTAAGGTTCTCGCTATCCGTTTCTGGATTCGACGTTACCTCAATTTTCAATTCCTGCATCGCAGCACAAATTTTGGCACAACGCGATTGGTCGACACTCCAAACGTCCATCAATTCCCCCTCCCACGACAGCGCTGTGAGCCCGTGATCAAAATACACGTAGACGCTCCAAGTATAACCCGTCACGAGCGCGATAAACCCAACAATCAGTTCACGTTCAGAGCCGGTAAACAGGTGGCCTGGAGTTTCCACGAGAGGCTTCGCCTCACCACATGCCGTTATCACCCGGCTCACTATTTCCATCTCATCTGGCCGGTATAGCTCCCAATCGGTAACATGAACAAGCGCATCCGCAAACGGCTCGGCATTCCAGACAATGGCTCGAAACACCGCGTTCATTCTGCCGAAATGCGGTGGCAGCCTGAACTGCTTGTAAAATGGCGGAGCCGCTTTGTGAGCTTGATAGGGATCCTTAGTGAGTCCGCGCTTCGCAAGCCATTCTGAGCACTCCTTGTCAGTGAGGCATTTCACGCAACTCAATTCACATACGCCGACTCATTGGAAAACAGCAGCACCTGCGCATACGTCTCCCAGGCATTCAGCGGACGCCGCGCCACGCGCAACCCGTCGTTCTTGATGGCAGCCATCACGCCACCTCCACGGGCACCGCGAATCTTTCCCTGATACTGGAAGTTATTCGCCTGCTCATCCCCTGCTTCGGTCTTCACAAAGGCCATGCCCATCTGAAACTCCGCAGCCGTGGGACTGCGCTGGAAGATGATGCGATAGAGCGCAGCAATCTTGCCCTTCTCATCCCGGGCCGAGGTCACCTCCGGACGCGACACAATCCGGCGCACGACATCCACCGTCATCGGACTGTTCATCAGGAAGAGCGCCTGCTGCGGCACGATGGTCGCCGTCCGCTTGGAGTTCGACATGTCGGGCTTCGAGAAATCGAAGGCCGCCATCAGTTCCGGCAGGTTGCCGCGATCCACATAGCCATACACCGAGCGGCGGAAGCTGTAAGGCTCCTCGGTCAGGTTGATCGGCTTGCCACCGAGTTGACGATCGAGCTGGCCGCTGAAGACGAGCAGCGAATCGCGCACGCTCTCAAAGTCGAGCCGGCGAATGTTCGCGTGCCAGAGCAGCTTGTTGAACGGATCCCTGTCCGTGAAATCCGACCCCTCGAGGATGTGGCTGCTCTGCTGGTAAACACGCGAGAGCATGATCACGCGGTGCAGCTTTTTCATGCTCCAGCCGGTCTCCATAAAGTAATTTGAGAGCCAGTCGAGCAGCTCCGGGTGCGTGGGCTTTTCCGACATCACGCCCAGATCATCCGGAGTGGGGACGAACCCTTCTCCGAAATGGTGCATCCACACGCGGTTCACTGCGACGCGTGCAGTCAGCGGGTTACCCTTGCTGGCAATTTGCTGCGCGAGTTCCAGCCGTCCGCTGCCCTTGGTGAAAGGCTCGGCCTTGCCGCCGGGCGACAGGATGTCGAGGAAGCGGCGCGGCACCACTTCGCCCTTGCTGTTCGCCTCGCCACGAATGAACACCGGCGAATTCTTCGGCGTGGCCTCCGCCACAATCATTGCATGCGAGGGAGCACCGGGATGCGTGAGCAACAAGTCGTTGTAGCTCACCAGCGTCCGCTCCAAGCCGCCCTGCAAGCGGTTCGGCAGACGATCCACCGCCGTGCGGTAATCGTAAAAAGTCATCGAGCCACCCGGCTTCACGTCGAGCGGCACCTGCATCAACTGCGCAAGATCCTCGTCCACTCCCGGCACCGTGCCGCCGCTGTTCACGGTCATCTCATCCATCCAGATCGCCGATTTCGGGGCCGCCGCGGCGAACACCAAATCATACATCTTCCAGACATCCTTCATGCCCTTCAGGTCGGCGGGCTTCACCGTCTTGAATACCGATGACACGATCCCATTTACCTTGGTCTTCGATTTTCCCAGCGTGCCCTTTTGCACCTCGGCGAGCAGCACTGGGGCCTTCGTGGCCCAGTCTTTCGCACCAATCTCCGCAAATCGCGCATGCGCGCCAAACACCGCGTCGTCACGTTTATTGGCTCGGCGCTCGATCAGGCGTGCAGCCTCGTCGTCCAGCTTGTTGGCACGGAGGAATGCAAAGTAGGGCGAGGGCGTCCGCATCGCGGGCGGCGTATCCACCGGCGAAGGCGGCACGTCACGCGATTGGGCGAGCGCTTCCAAATACAGCGGGGCCTTGAGCCGGAATCCCTGGTTGATGCGATTGAGCAGCCCGAAATACGTGTCGCGAATCTCCTTCATCGCGAGGGCTTCCTTCTGCGAGAAATCCGTGAGCAACTCCCGCGCGGGCAGGTCGCCCACCTGCGGCTTCAGCCGGGGCTCCGAGATGGATGAGAAAGTCCCGTGCAGCGCGTAGTAGTCCTTCTGCGAAATCGGGTCGAACATGTGGTCGTGGCAGCGCGCGCAAGCGACCGTGAGCGCCAGGAATCCCTTGCTCAGCGTGTCGATGCGCTCGTTGATCACATCGTTCCCGTTGCCAAAGCGCTCGCCCACCGTGATGAAGCCCAGCGCCGCGAGATTCTCGCCCGAGCGCCCCTGCTGCTCCTTCGGCAGCAAATCCGACGCGAGCTGATGCACGATGAACTGATCATACGGCATGTCCGTGTTGATCGCATCCACCACCCAGTCGCGATACGTCCACGCATGGGGAAATTTGTAGTCGAGGTTGTTCGCGTTCGAGCCCGCCGTGTCGCTGTAGCGCGCGGTATCGAGCCAGTGCCGGCCCCAGCGCTCGCCATACTGTGGCATCGCCAGCAGCGCATCCACCACCTTTGCAAAAGCCTGCGGGGACTGGTCGGCGAGATAGGCGTTCACCTCCTGCGGCGAGGGCGGCAGTCCGATCAAATCATAGTAGGCCCGGCGAATCAGCGCCTCCTTGTTCGCATCCAGCGCGGTAATCATCCCCGCCCCTTCAATCTTCTGCAGGACAAAGCAATCCACCGGCGTCTTGCACCACGCCTGGTTTTTATTAATCGGCACCTCCTGCTTTTTCACCGGCTGAAACGCCCAATGCTGCTTCGCCTTGTCCGTGAGCCCGCTCAGCTTGGTCTTGATTGCCGAGGCATTCGCCGCGACGGGCGCGCCCATCTTCACCCAGACCGTCAGTTCCTCCACCTGCGCGGGCGTCAGCTTTTCCCCCTTCGGAGGCATCTGCAAATCCGCATCCTTGTAGGTCACCGCCGTGATCAGCAGGGACTTCTCCACATTGCCCGGCACCACCGCAGGCCCCGTATCGCCGCCTTTCAGCATCGCATCCTTGGAATCCAGCGTCAGCCCTCCCTTATCCTTCCCCCCCTCCGCGCTATGGCAGCGAAAGCAATTCTCTGCCAAAATCGGCAGCACCTTGTTGAGGTAAAAATCTTGCCCCTCCTTCGAGGCCTCCTGCGCACACACAGGGACAGCGAACAGGGAAACGAGGACAATTGGGCGGAAGTTCATGGTGAGTGACGTAGATTACCAGCTAACGGGCAAGAAAGTAGAAGCATTTTTCGGGCTATCTCAACTCTGTAAGGAAACGATTTTGGGGGTTCTTCACGACATGCGTGATTT
Organism: Verrucomicrobiaceae bacterium; assembly: GCA_043753265.1. Taxonomy (GTDB): domain Bacteria; phylum Verrucomicrobiota; class Verrucomicrobiia; order Chthoniobacterales; family Chthoniobacteraceae; genus SXWH01. The sequence continues at coordinate 2,708 of JAYUWZ010000636.1, read as the reverse complement.
CGCACTCCCTTTGCTCCTCGCGATCCGTTGCAAAAAGTAGTTTCCGGTTCGTGTCTCTTGAGGTGGGAGTGCGCCTTCGGCGTTTGGTTTGGCATGCCCAATGGTAACTCGCGAAAAGACGGCAGAGCCGTGGGGCTCGGAGAGCGCCATCCACCGAGGCTGCGCCTCCAGCAGCGCAACCCGGGGTGGCGCGGAGGGAGTTGTTGCAGTTGTTGCGCGGGCTGGCTTGGACGTTATGGCCGATTATCGGCGATTGGGCCTCGCCGATAATCCAGAATCGCAAACGCTTGATTTTGAAACTGTTGTGGAATGGAAACGGATTATCGGCGATAAATGCGACGTGGGATTCCAGTGGGCTCGGAACGATTGGGCGGGGGTTGTTGCAGTTGTTGCGCAATACGCTTCCCATTGTTTTTGCGGGGAGAACATAGGAAAGAATTTGTTCTTTCCTGTGTGGTTTATCCACTTGGTTCCTCGCGACCCGGTCTGTCCACCCTCCGTTTCCCATGGTGCGAATATAGGCCATCTGGCCGACAGTGTCACTGACGATTTGGTGCGTGGAGTTGACGGGGTGTGATTGAAATGGTTAGGCAAGAAGGACAGGGATCCCTTCAATGAGGAGAGGTGCCCGCAAGGAGAGGTGCCCGCAACGTTTCACCGTTTATTCCGCCTAAAGGCGGGACTACGTGCAGCGACTCGCAAGACTACCTGACGTCATTCGTCATTCGCGCCTGACTCCTGACTCCTGACTCCTCAATGCCCCAACCTCGCCGCTCCGAATCGCGCCCGCTCCCTGAGTGTCAGCTCCCTGCCGGTAGTCCGCTTCGCTATCTCGATCAGCCGCGCAGGGTCCGTCTCCCATATCCGCACCCGGGCATCCCGCCCGCCGGTGGCGAGGCGTCCATCTGGCAGCGCCACGGCGGTGTGAATCGGCTCATCGAGCTCCACGCGCCGCAGAGCCGTGGGGCCGCCCTCCCAATCCCAGAAATGCAGCCGCCCATCCATGCCTCCGAGCGCAAACCAAGGGCGATCCCTTGACTGCGGCACATTCGGTGAAAAGGCTATGGCCGAAATGGTCGGGGAGGAGACCGGCGCGGATTTCACACTCGCAGCCACATCGGCAGCAGTGAGATCCCAGATATCCGAAAAGCCATCCTGCGCGCCCGTTCCCAGCCAGCGGCTGTCCGGGCTGAAAGCAACCGCCCCCACATCCCGGAAATGCGCCCGCAACTCATGCTTTGGCTGAATGCGGTCCGGGTCTGATACATCGTAAAGCAGCACCATGTTCCCAAACTGCGTGCTCCCCGCCTTCGGTTTCCCATCGTTCCCGTGCCTCGCCACCGCCAGCCACCGCCCATCCGCCGATACCGAGACATCCGGCAGGTAGTAGCGGATACTATGCATCAAGTGCCCTTTCATACTCGCCGCCGGGTCCGCAGCAGTAAGATCCCATTCAAAGAGCACCCCGTCGCCACTCGTGCAATAGAGCCGTCCCTTCGGATGAAAAGCGAGCGCACGGTCGAAATTCCTGCGCGTCCTGGTTTCCTGGAACTCGAATGCCGACTGCACCGCATTCCCCGCCGCAAGTCCCGCAGCCAGGGCAGGGAGATCCCACACCCGCACCATGGCATCCTGCCCCGTGCTCGCAAGCCATCGCCCATCGAGGCTGAAGGCCACACCACTCGGCGAAACATGCCCCGGCAGCGTGTGCTCCACCAGCCCACCCGCCACGTCCATCAGGCGGATTGCCGTCTGCCCCGAATGAAGCACGCTCGATTGGGGCGCCGCAGCAATCCAGCGTCCGTCCGGCGAGACTGCAAGCGAGCGAATGGGATCCCCGCCCACGGGACTGCAAATGGGCATCGCCCCCGTGTTTGTACCGTTGAACACCCAGCGACGGCATTCTCCCCCAAGTCCCAGTCCACTCAGAATCCGGCCATCCGCTGAAAACTCCACCTGGATAACGGATGAGGACAGCCCGCGAAACTCGATGGGTCGCGGCGCTTTTGAAATCCGTGCCATCGGCCACACATTCACAATGCGGTCCTCCCCGCCCATCGCAATCCATTGCCCGTCTGCGCTAAACGAAACTCCATTGCCCACCCGACCCGAAAAACGGAGCTGGATGGGGTTTTCGGAAACAGGTCCACCCACGTCCAATACCTGCACCAGGGAATCACTCCCTGCGACAACCAGCCGTTTTCCATCCGGGGAAAACGTCAGCGATTCGCACGCGTTATCCCTCTCGAAAATCGTGTATCCCGAATGCATCACCGCCTCCGGGCTCCCCGCCGCGAGGTCATACACCCGCACGAGTCCGTCACTCCAGCCAATCGCCATCCACCGGCTGTCCCGGCTGAAAACCACAGTCCTCACAATGGCATCTTGCTTCGGAAAAGTGACCCGCTCAGCCCCTCCGTCTTCTTTCATTCTAACGAGGATGGGCCTGCCGGGAGAATGCGCATCACTCCACAGGAGCCAGCGTCCATCCGGCGATGCAACCAGCCTGTGCCGTAGTGTGGTGTCGATGTCCTCCGTAGCCAGCGACTCCATGGGCCCCAGAGGCTCCGCAGAGGAAAGGTCCAGCGTGTGCCAGCGCACGTAGTCGCTCTTGTCCTTAAACTGCTCCACCACCACGACACTGGTGGGCTCACCCTTGGCATTGCGAAGAAACCTGCAAACAAGCTTATACTCACCCTTGGTTCCCG
>JAYUWZ010000635.1:0-3512 GCA_043753265.1 Verrucomicrobiaceae bacterium | reverse complement strand
GGAAAGGTTTGTCCGCAGGCGCATCCAGGTGCGGCATGTAACTCACCCGGTCCACGGTCGCCCGCAGCCCATCAAGGACTTCAAAATTGGCTGGCATCTGAGGGCAGCGTAAGACTTGGGGCGGCGGCATAGCAAGCGAAGGCGGGGGCATTTGTCGTTTGGCACCAGTGCTTGATTTTATTCGTTCGCAATTCGCCGTGACGATGAGTGGAGACGTATGCAGCATTTGGAGAATGACGATTCCAGTGGCACTCACGATTGCGGGTTCGGACAACAGCGCCGGGGCGGGTGCACAAGCGGATTTGAAGACGTTCAGCGCGCTCGGATGCTATGGCGTTACAGCCATTACCTGCGTGGTGGCGGAGGTGCCGGGACGGGTTTCGGCGATTCACCCCATCCCTCCGGAAATCGTCGCGGAGCAGGTGCGGCTGTTGTTCGAGGCGTTTCCCGTGGCAGCGATGAAGACCGGCATGCTGTATTCGCGCGGAATCATCTCGGCAATTTGCGAAGTGCTGGACGCACACGGTGCCCGCATCCCGCTCGTGGTGGACCCGGTGATGGTGGCAACGAGCGGCGATCCGCTTCTGCGTGGGGATGCGATTTCGCTCTACAAGGAAAGGCTGTTTCCCCGCGCACTGGTCGCAACGCCCAATCTCGATGAAGTCCGCACGCTGCTCGGCCAGAATGTCGACACCGTGGCCGGGATGCATGCGGCCGGACGGGAACTGCTTTCGCGGCACGGCTGCGCCTGGCTAATCAAAGGCGGGCATCTGCGCGGGGATATGGCGATCGATGTGCTCGTGACGACAGATGGGAAGAGCGAAGAATTTCACGCACCGTTCGTTCCGGGGGTCAGCACACACGGCACGGGCTGCACGACGAGTGCTGCGATCGCTGCCGCGCTGGCGCGGGGGCTGGCGTTGCGCGAGGCGGTGGTGGAGGCAAAAAAGTTCGTTCATCAAGCGATTGCCAGCTACTTGCGATGGGAACGGAATGGACGCGCAACGGATGCGCTAAATCATTTTGCATCGTAAGTGTGCCGAAGACTGTGAACGAAACCCAAAACAACTCGAGTGCTACGGGATCGCCGAGGCGCCGCCTCGTTGCTTGGGTCGTCCTCGCCCTGCTCGTGGCCGGTGCATTTGGCGGTTATTGGCATTACGCACACCCACCACAGGCTCCCCAATCAGAGCCAGTCATTATCCGTAACGTTGACGACTGGAACCGCGTTTACGCCGCTGCTGTGGAAATCATTAATCCCTTTATGCGGTTGCACGACAAACCGGAGAAGAAGGTGACGAAGGATGCCGCGCAGCAAATCAAGCGGGGCATTGAAATGCTCGATGCAGTGACGACGTATCGGCCGGGTTGGAGCGCCTTCTGGGTGAAAGGCAAAGCTCACCAAGCCCTGGACGATAGCAAGGCAGCTTGCGCCGCATTCAAGAGTGCCTTCGCTCTCCAGGACAAGAACCCGGATGTGGCAAGGGAGTATATGCTTGAATGCCTAAAACTCGGAGAGGGAGCCGAGGGCGTTCGCGTCGCACGGCATGCCGTGACTTTGGATCCCTCCGATGCGGGGTTGCACGCTGGCACTGGTCATCGACGCCAAGCCCAAGGAGGCATTGGCAGCCATCGATGAAGCTTTGCGAATCGACCCCAAGGACGAGATTTCTCAAAACGTGCGCAAGGTCGTGCTGAAGATACTCGACGGAACCAAGCCCCAACCAAGGACACTGAAGGACTTGGAGAAACGATAGAAGAAGAGCGAGTGAGCGCAACGCCCAATCATAACTCCATCGCGTCTCCCATGGCCCCATGAAAAAACGAAAAATCAGCATCCTGCGTATCGCGCTGCTTCTGCTCATGGCCGGGGTTGTCGCTGCATTCGTATATTTCATCGTTCTGCCGAGTCAGCGGGCATGGGAGTATGCACGGACACTTTCCGACGCGATGACGGACGCGCGCTCGGTGACTCTCGTCGAATTTGAACACGGCATCATTGGGCGGGAGATGGTCTTCAAGCGCGTGACGGCCACTCCTGCGCAGATTGCTTCCATCCGCTCGGCGACTGGTGCCTGGTATGCGCCGATACCTTCTCGCACGGCGATGTGTTTCTCGCCCCACCACCGAATTGAAGTGATACGGGCAGATGGCTTTGAGTTGCGCTTTGAGATTTGTTTTCAGTGCGACAATTTCCAACTGGGAGAGATGTATACCATCACGCTTCCAGCGTCATGGCGCTAACGGCTCACCACCCTTTTTACCGATGCGGGGATGGCTCCGCGTGAGGACTATGAGGAGCTTAAGAAAAAGCATCCGGATTATCCTTTGCTTCAGGCGGAACTTCGGGCTTTCGATGTGGAGGTTGTCACACCGAAGGAACAGCCAAAATAAGGAGAGCAAAAATGCACGAAACCCAGAACAACCCGACTGCCGCGCGCTCGCCGAAGGGCCGCCTCGTTGCCTGGGTCGTCCTTGCGCTTATCGTGGCCAGTGCATTTGGCGTCTACTGGCACTACGCACGCCGACCCCAGGCATTCATACGTGAGTGGAGCGAACGCTTTCGCCCGCTCGACAGTCTGGACGCCGCTCGCGAGTTAACCAAGTCAGAGCCCTGGGTTGTGCTCCGTATTCTTCCCTCCGGCGAGTGGTTCGTGACTACCTGCGAGCACTCGTGTTGTTCGGGCGCAGGCTTCGATGCCACCGTTATCCGCGACAGTACCGGAGCCATCTACGCCGACACGACGCACACGTTTTGCGGCATCGAGGGACTTGGCGAGGAGCTTGGCGAGCGGCGTGTTCCCGCAGGCTCGCTTCCGGCCTTTTACTCGGCGCTATCGAAGCTCAAACTCCAAAGGCAATGACCCAAGCTGGGCTTGGGCCGTCATGCTTTCTGCGTCTCCGGGTTCGGCCCGTTAGTTAGCTCGTGGTAATTGTCACGGCTGCTGTCCTTTGGGAGCAAGCGCGAGGGAGATTGAAAGACTGAGTCACCAAGCTACCATCGCGCCATCTTCCGCCTATGCCACGCGCAACCATCATCATCTCAGTAGAAGTGCCAGAGGAGCGCGAAGCGGCTGACCGATGATTTGAGGCGTGGAGCCGTCGCATGACCTTTATATCGGACAACACTGGTTGCGGCTGTTGCGTGGACATATACGACGTTGAGGGACCGCAGGAGGGCATTGATGCCATTCCCGCACCGCTCAGTGCACAGAGCGATTGGACACATCCAGACGGTCCCGTACGTGCACCGCAACCAGTGAAGCGCAAACTCCCATGAAGCAGGTCCAGGCTCTCCTTTCTGCCTGACATAGGCTCCAAAGTTTATTACAGGCTTTAGGCGTTGCTCGCATCTCGTGAAAAACCGAAGCATTCCACTCATCTCGTGTATCGCGGCGCTTACTCTGACGTCTTGCGAGCCACCGGCATCGAGCGATTCTGCGCCGGTCCTTCTGTTTAATGGAACGGGAACGTCTCCCAATGGGGTGAAGGCCGTGGAGGCAGTCCTGAAG
>JAYUWZ010000634.1:0-7480 GCA_043753265.1 Verrucomicrobiaceae bacterium | reverse complement strand
CTCATCGCTTCCGAAGCAGTAAAAAGTCTCATCATCGGTTCTGGCACAACCACTGAAGAGAAGGATCCCGAGGTACGGAGTGCGTTTATCCGCGTCATCTCCAATTATCTGAATGCGATGACACCGGAGGCCTTTCCGGTGATTCCCTCCGCAGCCAATCAAGCTTTGCTGCGGTTATTGTCGTTTGACCAGTCTCCGCTTTCAGCGCCGGTGGGCGCGAGCACCCACAATGGAAAACCCATCAAGCTCGCCGAGGCATATGAGCGCGAGTATGAACGATACCTGACTCGCATGCTGCTCGAACGCCATCCCGCGCTTGTTCAGAAATTCCTCGATTCCCCGGATGCTGAGAAATTGTCGGTCGAATCCCGCCTCCTCGCCACTCTCGCCCTCGAACCGAAATCCAGCGCGGCCCGCGTCGCCAAACTCCTCCCGCAGCTCACTCGTCCCGCAGGCGAGGAAGAACTCCTCCGCCTCGCACAGTATCCCGATGAACCCGGCGTGGGCGATGCCCTGAAGGCTGTCCTCCAAAATCCCGCCACGCGCACGGCCGCGCTTGAGTCGCTGCTCAAAGTACGGACGCGTCTCGATTCAGCGAAACTCGCGCCCTTCCTCACCGATGCCGCAAAGCAACTCATCAGTGCGTCCGATGAAAGCGCCGTAGCACTCGGCGCCCGGCTCGCGGAATCATTCCAGCTTGCAGGCATGGAGGAGGTGCTGGTCGCCGCGCTGGAGAAGAACATCTCAGAGAATCGCGATACGATCAAAGACGAGCCGCTGCATCGCATCTACCTGACAGTGAAGCCCGCAGGCATACAGGCGCTGAACGCCCTTCGCACGCTGAAGAGCGACAAACTCGATCTCTTTGACCGCCTCGCGAGCTTTGGTCAGCCGACGGAGGTGCGGACCGCCGCTATAGCCGCGATGGCTGCATCGAAGGCCCCAAACGCTGGCGAACGCCTGCTCAAGCTCTGGCCTGGCCTCGCTGCGGACGCACGTCGGACAGCGCTCGACAAGCTCAGCACCACCAAGCCCGGCGCAAAAACGGTCATCGCTGCGGTAAAAGCCGGGACGATCGCCAAGACGGATCTCGACGGCCCGACCATCGAGCGCCTCCAGGCGCTGCTAGGGGCAAACGACCCCGACCTCGCCCCCATGCTCAACGAACTCGCCGCGCTCTTCCGCCCTGTGCTGGTGCTCGACGGCAGCGACGACGCCTGGACGGAAACCGGCCTCACGCTCGACGGCCCTTTCACAGTGGAGTGCTGGATTCGCCTCGATCCCGGCATCGGCAATAATGACAGCATTCTCGGCAGCCCCGGCCAGCTCGACATCAACTTCTTCGACGCAAAACTGCGTGTGTGGGTGGGAGGGGGAGTGAACGATACCGTCATTTCCAAAAAGCCCGCCACTGCGGATTTGTGGACGCACGTCGCCGTGACCCGCGATGAGACCGGCAATTTCAAAATCTACCACGATGGCGAGCTCGCCTCCGATGCTTCCAAGGCCGTTCCTCAAAAATTTGAAAATGTGCGCATCGGCTGGAACCAGCCTGGAAAGGGCACCGCCGGGGCCATGGCCGAGTATCGCGTGTGGAAAAGTGCCCGCACTGCGGACGATATCCGCCGCGATTTCGATCGCACTTTCTCCGCCACAGACAAGCCCGCGAACCTCGTGCTGCTGGCCTCCGGTTCGGAAGGGTGGGGGAAACTCCGCGCGGGCGCGAAGGTCGTGAAGACCAGCGATTTTCCACCAGTGATGAGCGCCGCGGAAGCGCGCGCCCTCGATGCAAAATTCGCAAAATACCGTGCCCTTACGCAAAAGGGCGGCGACGCCTCGCGCGGCAAACTCGTAGCCGCGACGTGCCAGGCCTGCCACCTCTTCAAAGGTCAGGGAACCGGCATCGGCCCGGATCTCAGCGGAGTCGGCGCAATGGGCGATGAGGCCATCCTCCGAAACATTCTCACGCCCAATGCCGCGATGGAAAACGGCTACCGCATCTACCGCATCGAACTGAAAAATGGTGACCTTTTGGAGTCCTTCTTCGTCAGTGAGGACAAGGACGCCGTGGTCATCCGCCAACCCGGCCTGCCCGATCGTCGCATCGCCAAGGCGGACATCCGCTCCACCAAATTCCTGCGCCGCTCACTCATGCCCGAGGGCCTCATCGACGCCCTCACCGCCGAGCAGGTGGGCGACCTCTTCACGTACCTGCGGACAATGAAATAGCCCACGGCGCCGACGGGGGGCGCGCGAAAATTTTACACGTCAGCATCAGAAAATTCTTGTCTCACCACAGCCCCCATGTATTTTCCACGCCCCTTCGGGGAATGGATCGTTAGCTCAATGGTAGAGCAAATGACTCTTAATCATTAGGTTGTCGGTTCGAGTCCGACACGATCCACCACTCCCTTCTTTGCACAAGCGTGTGAGAATTTACCAAAAGCGAATCTACGAGCGGCACGCCTTGGACTGCGTGTGGCAAGCTTTTAGCGCGACACCGCCTTCGGAAGGGACTTCGGGTAGGAAGGCGTGCAAAGAAGCGATGAACTAGGAAATCCATTGCGAATTCGAATGCTGGTTCGCATAGCGAAGGCGGCGTCGCGCTGAAAACTTGCCACACACTCCAAGGCTTCGCTCTCGTATAGGAGCGCTGCGCTGCCCTACTTCTTCGGCGTATACGTCCGCCGGGCCCGCAGCCGGAACCAGTTGTTCAGCGTCTTGCGCAGCTTGTCGCGGAAGCTCAGCAGCACCTCGTGGCGGCGCACGCCTTTGCGGATGGCTTCGAGCACCCCGCCCACCGTGAAATTCTCCGTATCAGCGATGACGTGGCTCACACCAAGGGAGGCTTCGTGGTGCGAGTCGCTTGCGGAGATCATGGGCAGGTTGCGCCGTTTCGCGTATTCCAAAGCCTGCTCATTGTATTTGGAAACGGAGATGGCCGCGTTAAAAACTTCCAGCGCATCGACCTCCAGCGAATCCATTACCTTTTCGCGGATTCCCGCGCGAAAGCGATCGTAGGGATGCGCCGGCACTGCAAGGCCGCCAGCCGCGCGAATGGCCTTGGTGACATCCGCCGCAGGCTCTCCCTTCATCTGCGGGAGCACTGTGCCGAGGCAGAGTAGATGCCCGTCGGCGGTGGAAACCTCCACGCCGGGGATGATGAGAAAGCCATTCACCGGCTGCCCATCCGGCCGGGCAAAGCCGTGATCGACGAAATAATGGTAAGCGTCGCAGGTGTTGTGATCCGTAATCGCGAACCCATGCAGACCCCGGCGTTTGGCCGACGCCACCATCGCCTCAGGACTGCTCACCCCGTCACCGGAAAACCAGGAGTGGCAATGTAGGTCGATCAAGTAAGGCATGAGCAGGAAACGAATACTTGAAGCCGGGCGAGCGATGCAAGGGCGTGTATTGTTACCCCGTTTTCCGCACATGCGCAAACCACGGCGATTTTGCGTTTGCTGAATTCGCGCTTTTCTTGAAATGCGAACGAATCATGGTGGGTGCATGGTACCTGGATTCAAAGAATGGACACTCGTCTGCGCCGCCCTCGGGAGCGGTGGGCAGAGCATTATCATCCGCAAAGGCGGCATTGCAGAGGGCCGCGCGGGCTTTCGGTTTCAGCACGAGGAGTTTCTGCTGTTTCCCACGCTTTTCCACGAGCAGGTGAGCAAGCTGAAACTGCCGCCCGAAACCCTGCTGCCCGAACAGCGCGCGGACGGCCAGCACGAGATCGCGCTTCGGGCGAAAGTGGAATGGACCCGGGACATCGCCGATCTCGAGGTGGTCCGCCGTCTCGCGCCTTTCCACTGCTGGCAGGATTCCGAAATCGAAAAGCGCTTCCGCTACGAGGAGGAGAAAGGCAACCTCGGCGTCAGCGTGGCCTTCGTGCGCATTGAAAAACTGAGCGCCCCCTTCATTTTCCCCGATTCACCAAAATACGGTGGCTGCCGCTCGTGGATTCAACTGCCTGAGCTGCCGCCGACTATCACCACCGCAACCGTACTCGACGAAACAGCCCACCGCCAGCGCGAGGCCGCCATCCTGGCGGCTATTCTCTAACCCCCCCCTTTACATGCCTTGGCGCTTCCCTGCCGAAGTCTGCCTCCGACCTGCGCTTTGCATTCGGCGGTGGATGTTGAGCGTTGGGCGTTGGGCGTTTTGCCTGAAATGATTTCTTTAGCTGCGGCTCTGGCGACTTGGCGGTTCAATCACGCGGCGAAACCTTTTCCATCTCCGGTGCGTCTTGCCAGCGAACCAACTGATGCAACTCCCAGCATCCAACTCTGTTTTATAGCCTATGAAGACCCGGATCACGCTCTCCCTTTCGCTGGCAGCCGCCAGCTCGCTGATGGCGGCGCTCGATGGTCCCAGCGATGCAAAACTCACCCCTCAGCAGACCGAGTTTTTCGAAAAGAAGATCCGGCCCGTGCTGGCGGATAAATGCTATAGCTGCCACTCGGAGAAGGCCGAGAAAATCAAGGGAGGCCTCGTGCTCGACACGCGCGAGGGCATCCGAAGGGGAGGGGACAGCGGTGCCGCCATTGTGCCGGGCAATGTAAAGGACAGCATCCTCATCCAAGCCATCCGCTACGCCGACAAGGACTTCGCCATGCCGCCCGAGAAGAAGGGCGGCAAGCTGCCAGACGCGGTAATCAAGGATTTCGAGGAGTGGGTAAAAATGGGCGCACCCGACCCGCGCGATGGCGCGGCGGTGGTGGTGAAGAAATTCGATGCCGAATCCGCCAAACAGTGGTGGGCCTACCAGGTGCCAAAACAGGGAGCAGCCCCGCAGCCGAAAGACGCCGCCTGGCCGCGCAATGACATCGATAGGTTTCTGCTCTCAGCCATGGATGCAAAAGGCATAAAGCCCGTGGCCGACGCCGACCCCGCCACTCTCCTGCGGCGTGTATATTTCGACCTCACCGGGCTCCCCCCCGCGCCCAAGGAAGTCGGGGAATTTTTGAAAGAATGGCAGGCTGCTGGGGCCAATACGCAGGCGCTGCTGGCAAAGTGGGTGGATCGGCTGCTCGCCTCGGCTCAGTACGGTGAGCGCTGGGGGCGTCATTGGCTCGACGTCGCGCGCTTTGCGGAATCCAGCGGCAAGGAGCAAAACGTGACCTTCCCCCACGCCTGGAGATATCGCGACTACGTCATCGCTGCCTTCAACGAGGACAAGCCCTACGATCAATTTGTGCGGGAGCAGATCGCTGGCGACCTGCTACCCAGCAAGGACGACAAACAAAAAAGCGCGCAACTCGTGGCCACGGGCTTTCTCGCCATCGGCCCAAAGGGGCTGAACGAACAGAATGGAAAGCAGTTCTTTCTGGATCTCGCCGACGAGCAAATCGACACCGTATCGCAAGCGTTCATGGGCATGACCATCGCGTGCGCCCGCTGCCACGACCACAAGTTCGACCCCATCTCCCAGCGCGATTATTACGGAATGGCGGGCATCTTTCTCAGCACCGAGACCCGCTACGGCACCACCACGGGAATCCAAAACCGGCACGCCAGCGAGTTGCTGGAAATTCCCCACGGCTCCTCTATCTCCACACGCACGCTGAGCGCGGAGGAAAGGGCGAAAAAGCAGCAGCACCTGGACAACCTCCGCAAGGAGCAGCGCGAGTTCATCCAGAATATCATCAAGAGCCGCATGGACGGAAAGCCGGACCCCAACGAGCAAGGGCTGAAGCAACTGAAACCGCTGCTCATCATCGGCCAGATCGGCGACATCGAAGGGGAGCTGCGGAGCTTCGACGAAAACGGAAAACCCAAGGCGCTCGCGATGGGAGTGCAGGATCTGCCCGCGGATAAGGGAAAGGCGATGGGCCGCGGGCTCGGGGAATTTCTGCGGCGCGGTCCGCAGTTCCGTCTCGGCCGCCCCGGCGAATTTTCCAGCGTCAGCGACAGCGCCCTCTACTCGCGCGGCGAGTCGGACAAACCCACCGGACAGGTGCCCCGCGGCTTCCCCGCAACGCTGACCACCGGTACCGCACCTACGATCCCGCGCACGGAGAGCGGACGTCGTGAGCTGGCAGATTGGGTGGTCTCGCCGGGCAATCCACTCACCGCGCGCGTGATGGTAAACCGCGTCTGGCACTGGCTCCATGGTGCCGGAATCGTGGAGAGCACGGATAACTTTGGCATGTCCGGTAAAAAGCCGGGCAATCAGGCTCTGCTCGATTTTCTCGCCGTCAAATTCCAGACACCCAAGGCGCAGGGAGGCTACGGCTGGAGCGTGAAGGCCCTGCTGCGCGACCTCACGCTCTCCCGCGCCTACGCACTCTCGAGTGAATACCAGCCCGGCAACTTTGCCGCCGACCCCGAGAACACGCTACTCTGGCGCGCCAGCAAAAAGCGGCTCGATGCCGAGTGCATCCGCGACGCGATGCTGATGGCGAGCGGGCAATTACAGATCGCGCCACCCACCGGCTCATTCATCGCCCGCAGCGGCGATGCCAATATCGGCGGGCCTCGTTTCCTCAATATGAGTGAGCAGCAACTCGCCGAGAGCGGCACCACGGAGCTGGTGCGCAGCGTTTACCTGCCCATCGCCCGGGACGTGCCGCCGGATGCACTCAGCGTGTTCGATTTCAGCGACCCAAATCTCGTCACCGGCGATCGGGAAAAGACCAATGTGCCCTCTCAAGCCCTCTTCGTGCTGAACAGCGAGTTTACCGCCAAGGCCGCCCAAAAGCTCGCCGAGCGCGTGATGGAATCCTACCCCGGCAGCGGCGCTACGGCCAATTTCGACCAGCGGATAGCCTACGCCTTCTGGCTCACCCTCGGTCGCCCCCCATCGCCCGCCGAGCGCACCGCCGCATGGAATTTCTTCCAAAAATTCCCAAGCAACTGGAGCAAAGGCGACACTCGCAAGCCAGGCATCAAGGGAGTGGATGAAGTAAAAGCCGCCTGGACCAGCTTCTGCCGCGCCCTCTTCGGAGCATCAGATTTTAGGTATTTGAATTAGCAGGTCGCTAGCTCAGGGCGCGTGTGATTGCAGAGCGCCGCCACTGGGAGCATGCATCTCTGACGCATTTCTTCGTTCGTTACTATTCTCCGATGTCCTCAATCGGCCGCTTCATAGCGCGAAGCGCCTATATTTTACCTTCCCTCGACCCTGTCATTCTGAAGGAGCTTCCAGCGACTGAAGAATCCCGTGGAACTCAATCGGTTCTGATTCCACATGTCCTCCTACACCAACCGGAACCGCGCCAAATCCTGCGTATCAATCAACCCCACGGGCCGGTTCTCTATATCCACAACCACCAGGTCATCGATTCGATGCTTCTCCAAAATGTGCAGCACCTCAAAAGCGAGGGCCGCCGCCCGCACAGTGATGGGCTTGACGGTGAGGAAAGGCGTCACTTTCAGATCGAGCAGATTGGGATTCGTGGCAAGATGCCGGGCAAAATCGCCCTGCGTGAAAATGCCCGCCAGCGTACGGTCCTCGTGAATGGCCACCGCGCTGCCA
>JAYUWZ010000633.1:0-3523 GCA_043753265.1 Verrucomicrobiaceae bacterium | reverse complement strand
CGTGCGCAGCATCTGGTTGGTGGCCGTCATCAACATGCCAAACATAATGACGAGAACGCCCATGCCCACCATGAGCTCCATGAGGGTGAAGGCCTTGCGGTTACTTGGAGAGGTTTTCATTACTTTTTGAGGGTTTGGTATCCATTCCGTGCGACCAGGATGGAATAGGTGCGCATGGGCACACCGGCCTTGCTCGCTTTCTCGGGTTTGATGAGAAAAGTTGAAGGATCGACGAGCGACTCGATCTCGCGACCCTTTGTGTCCGCGACCTGAATGCTGATGAAGACCATGTCGCGCGGGTTGAAGCGCGGGGCCTTGATGCCAGGGAGGGAGTTGAAGTTGTTGGCCGAATGATTGTCGGGGTTGGGGTCCCCCACATTGGAAACACGAACACGCACGGTATAGATGATGCGCTTCTTTTCCTCCTCGCTGGGAATCTCGCTGGTACCCGACAAGCGGACCTCCTGGCCCTGAACGTCAAAATAGCGGAAGGGCAGTCGTACAAACTGCCCGCCACCACCGCTCGCAACTTTGCTGTCGAGGATGTTGTCGAGGTCCGTCTCCTGCAAATCTGCAGCGACTCGCTGGAAGATTTCGGCGGAGGTCTGTGTATTGAGGGCTGTAGTGAAATTTCCGATTCCTGGGGCGAGCAGGCCCAGTATCGCCACGAAGGCAAATGCAATCACGGCAAGGGCGAGGGAAATTTCAACCAAGCTGAAGCCCGCGCGTCTTCTTTTCCTGATTTTCACAACCTCGGGAAGGCCAGCCGTTTCTGGCAAGGCCAGCTTATTTATCTGAAAGGGTTCATTCATAAGCATGGGTGCAGTATAACGTCTTTTCGGGAATCAACAAGGGATTTGTCATCACACTGTAGCTACAAAGCAATGTCATCTATATGACAATCCCACGACATTTTGCGAAATCCTAGTTACGAATACGCAATCTTCGTGGCAATACTGATAAATACCTTATTTTCGAGACGAAACGGGTGAATGGATGCTTTGAACCTGATAATTCACGGGAAGGAACGTGTTCGCATTTCCCAAAACGCAAGCAATCCAGTAGTGTCGCGGGATGCTTCGCTTCGTCGCGTTCAGCCTTTTTGCCACAGTGTCTGCATTTTCGCAGACGAAGACGGTGTACCTCACCTTCGACGATGGGCCGGAACCGGGCACCACGGATGTGCTCGATGTGCTGAAGCAACAGGGAGCCCACGCCGCATTTTTCCTGACGGGGAGCAACGCACACACGGTGGGTGGACTGGATGAACAAGCGGCAATCGTGAAGCGGGCGGTAGCCGAGGGGCACGAGTTGGCGAACCATTGCTACATCCACAAACCCGCGCGCAAGGCTGACTACGACAGTGTGTATGGCACGCTGGCGACCGCGGAGCAGCGCAAGGCGTTCCATGCCAACTATGCACGCAACCAGGAGCATTTCCGTGCGCGCCTGGGGCAATCCGACTTCCGGTTTTTATTCGCGCGCCTTCCGGGGGACGGCGGCACCTACCCTGTGCTGCGGGAGGAAACGGCCGCGCTGGGGATGCGGCACTTTCGGTGGAACTTCGAATTTGCGATGGATCCGAAGTTTACGTGGCTGACGACGGAGAACTGGCAGAAGATCGACGGTGTAAAGGCCGACGGTGCGGGGTTGCCCGGCGATGGGGCGGTGATTCTATTTCACGACAGACACTGGGCGGGTGCGAACAAGGAGAAGCTCGCCGCCATTCTTACCCTGATGAAGGAGAAGGGGTATACTTTTGGGAAGCTGGGGGATCTGAAGCCGAAGGCGGCGGTGCCAGCAAAGCCCGCAAACACAGCGACAGGGCCGGAAGGCGCGAGCCAGCAGCCCGCCGGGACGCGTGCAGCGCAGTGATAGAATAGCGCAGACATGCAGGCTGCACGTTCGCACGAGATCCACCGGCCCAAGAAATCGTTGGTGCTTCGAGACAGGCGCTTCGCGCTATGAGGTGGCCGATTGAGAACCCTTCGACTGCGCTCAGGGCAGGCGCTGGCGCTCCCAGTGGGCGCTACGCCTTCTTTGCGGTGCTTGAGATGTAGACTTCGCGGAGTTGCTTGAAGTCGACCTCGACGGGTGAATGGGTCATGAGATCGCAGCCGCGGTTGTTTTTTGGGAAAGCGATGACTTCGCGAATGCTGTCCGCGCCGGCGATGAGCATGACGAGCCGGTCGAGCCCGAGTGCGAGTCCGCCGTGGGGCGGTGCGCCGAAGCTGAAGGCCTTGAGGATGTGGCCGAACTTGATTTGCTGCGCCTCGGCATCCACGCCGAGCACTTCGAACATCTTCGATTGGAGATCGCGCTCGTGGATACGGATGCTGCCGCCACCGAGTTCGACGCCGTTGAGCACGACGTCGTAGGCGACTGCGCGCACTTTGGCATAATCGCCGCTTTCGAGCAGCGGCACATCCTCGGCCTTCGGGCGGGTGAAGGGGTGATGCACAGCGACCCAGTGGTTATCCTCTGGGCTGAACGCGAGAAGCGGGAAATCGACGACCCACAGGAAGTTGAGCTTGTCGGCATTGGCTTTGATGAGGCCGAGCAACTCCGCGCAGCGCAGGCGGACGCGGCCAAGGATTTCGCAGACGGGCTCCAGCTTTGCATCGGCCCCGAAAAACAGGACGTCGCCCTCGACAAAGCCCATGCGCTCGGCGAGTGCGGCTTTTTCAGCGTCGCTGAAGAATTTCACGATGGGCGATTCCCATGCGGAGAAATCACTGCCCGAACCCCACTTGATGTAGGCGAGGCCTTTCGCGCCGAATTCGGTCTTCACCCACTCCTCCCACTTTTTGAGCTGCTCTTTGCTGAGCAAGCTCGCCGCACCCTTGGCGTTGATGGCCTTGATGGTGCCGCCGCCGCTCGCGATGGATGCAAAGACCTTGAACTGCGACGCGGTAAAAATGTCAGTGAGCTCGGTGAGTTCGAGGCCGAAACGGGTGTCGGGCTTGTCGCTACCGAAGCGCGTCATTGCTTCCGAGTAGGGCATGCGCGGGAAGGGGGTAGGGATATCGATGCCCTTTGCCTCCTTGAAGATGCGCGAAAGCAGGCCCTCGACGAGCGTCTCGATCTCGTTCTCGACGACGAAGGACGCCTCGATGTCGATTTGCGTGAACTCGGGCTGGCGGTCGGCGCGCAGGTCCTCATCGCGGAAACAGCGGGCGATTTGGAAATATTTCTCGAGCCCCGCGACCTGCAGGAGCTGCTTGTATTGCTGCGGCGCCTGCGGGAGTGCGTAGAAGGTGCCGGGGTTGAGGCGCGACGGCACGAGGAAATCGCGCGCGCCTTCCGGCGTGGGATTCGAGAGGATGGGCGTCTCGATTTCGAGGAAGCCGCCTTCGTCGAGGTAATCGCGCGTGGCTTTCACGATGCGGTGGCGCAGCTTGAGGTTGCGCTGCATCGGCGCGGTGCGGAGGTCGAGGTAGCGGTATTCGAGGCGCAGGTCTTCGTTGACCTTCGGGTCGTCGAGCGGGAAGGGGGGCACGTCGGCTTTGTTGAGCACGGCGAG
>JAYUWZ010000632.1:0-7489 GCA_043753265.1 Verrucomicrobiaceae bacterium | reverse complement strand
CCGGGTCCATGCGTCCATCCCTTGGCATAGCGGATTCCGCCTTGCCCTTCTCACGCTTCAATTCAACGCCGAGCGACACCTTGTCCTCGCCACCGGATTCCAGTTCGCGGCCGCGCAGCGCGGTTTCAAAAAGCTGATCCGCGCGCTCGGGGTTTGGAGGCACGAGCTCCCACCGCTCGCGCAGATTACGGGCGACGCCGGCGGCTTCCGCGGGCAGCCGCTGGGCGAGCAGCGCGCACTCCACCATGTTCAGCCGCACATACGCGGAAGGCTGCAGATACTTCGCGAGGTCGGCTCCCAGGAGGAAGTCGTCCATGAAGGTCTTGTCCTTCTTGTTGGCGAGATAAGGCTTGATGATCTTGTCGAAAAAATCCGGATCCTTTTTCGCGAGGAAGAAGTTCAACTCGTGGCACGCGTATTCCGAATACTTCGCGCGCTTCTCGTCGTCCTTCATCTTCGGCCATTGCAGAATCCATGCGAATTCCGCGAGCTTCCCATCGCCACTCAGCGTGGTGAGCAGCGAATGTACACCGCTCAGCGTGTCATACGTTTCCATCTCGCTGGTGAGGATGTCTGCAAGCGTGAGTGTCTTGCCCTGCGAGAGCACGGTGACCTCCTTCTTTTGGGTAAAAGGCTTCGCCGGATCGAGCGCGTTGGCGAGGCGCTGGTCGGCGACTTTCGTGCCGGCCTCGGGCAACGCAAAGGAGCGCCACACCGCATTCGTGAGGTCCTCCGCGTAAATCTGCACGTGCTGGCGATCGCCCAGCGCCTTGCGGTCGATCTTCACCGTGCCATCGGCCTCGGGGATGAGATTGTAGAGCGTCGGTGCGGCGTCCGCGAGAAAGTCGAGGCTCGTATCCGCAGCAGCGCCGCCGGGCGCACCAGCAGCCGATTGGGGCTTTGCTTCCGCCTGCGCGCGTCGCAGGGAAGTGCCACGTCCGCCTGCGGTGCCGCCCGCCTGCTCGCCGGCCTGGGCAAGGATTTGCTCCAGGTCCGTATCGCGCACGGCCCACGGATTCAGCAGCAGGCCGGGGCGCGTGAGCATATTGCCGGGGTAGGCCTTTGCGTAGCGGCGATCGAGAATGTAGCGGTACTCGTCGCCGATCTCGCGACCGGCGGAATAAAGATTCGGCATCCGCGCAGGCGCACCCTCGCTTGCTCCAAAGCGCGTGAACCCGCCAAGCCCTGCGAAAATGCCCCGTCCCGGCTCAAAGCGCGATGCTGCGATATGCACACGCGTGAAGGGATTCACATTCGCGAGCTTGATGGTGATGAACTCCTTGTCCGTCGTCACGTCGGTCACGTGCAGCGGCTTCTCCGCCTTCGCCTCCAGGTTGCGCGCCATGCCGAGATACCAGCCATTGCTGAGTTTCCCCGCGCTGACCTTGATGGCGATGTTGCGCTCCTCGTTTCGGAAGCGGAGCGAGTAGTCGCCGGGAGGAAGGCCGGGGATTTCGACAAATCCATCCTTCACCACAATCTTCGCGCTATGATCTGCGACGAAGGTGCCAGCATTGAGTTGCAGCAAGGACACATCTGCTGCGGCGATGCCGATGGGTGCGGGAGTCTTCACCGCCTGCTCCGCCGCCGTGTGAATGGTGCCCGCCCACGTGCGCTCGAAGGAATCCAGCTCCCAGCGCGCGTCGCGGCCATTCGGCGCCTTGGCGTGAAAGCTCTTGATGCCCGCAAGCGCGCCCAGCGTGACGCGGCCTTTTTCGTCGGTCTTCAGCGCGACAGTCTGCGTGCGGGTGAATCCGCTGTGCTTGAATACAAACAGGATTTGCTGGTCCGCGATGGGTTCGCCGTTTTTGCCGAGCAGCTCGTAAACGTAGGTCCCCTCGAATTTCGAGAGGTGCCCGTCATTCGTAGCGGCGGTTTTGTCGATGCCGTTGAGCGTCCACGAGTGCGAGGCGCTCACGTCGCGCTTCTCGCCGCCCGCGCTGGCGATCTCCACTTTTGCAAAGAACGTCACTGAGAGGGCTGCGAGGCGCTCGGGCACTGCAAGGTCGTAGGTCATCACGCCGCCCGCATTGAGCTTGAGATCCTTCACCTCGCGGGTGGTGGAGATGCCATCCTGGGTCCGCGAAGTGATGACCAGCCTCGGCTCGCTGAGCATGCCGGGATCGAGATGCGATTCGCCGAGCATCAGCGCGGGCCGCACCGCCAGTCGCGCGGTGCGGCGGGCGAGCAATTGCTCGCGCTCGATGTGAAATTGCGCGTCCAGCGAATACTGCTCCCCGTGCCGCTCGAACTGCGTGAGCGTCGCGAAAGTGCCTGCCGGGTCGGCCACCACCACGCGCTGCATTCCGGGCTGCGACGTGAAGGGCACAGTGACGCGCCCGGTCTTTTCGTCGGGCGTGTATTTGCGGCCATCGAGCCACACCACGGCATCCTTCACGTGCTCGGCTTTTTCATCGAGCACCGTAAGCATGTCCCCGGCGGGGCTTGTTGTCTGTAGCACCTGCCACTGTCCCACGCGCACCAGCGCGCGGCTGCTGCGCCCGCCGCCGATAAACTCCACGATCCACGCACCCCGGCGGTTTTTCAGCTCGGGAAATTTGAACGTCGCCTTCGTCCGTTTGAATGGCCCGGCCTCGTACGCCTCGGTACGCTCGCTATTGGCCACAAGCCCGTCGAGGCTGAGGTCGGTATTGAGCTGGCGACCCTGCGTGAGGAAATAATTGAGCGTGTTGAGCTCGTAGATTTTCACGATGAGCTTCGGCGTGTTCTTCACTGTCACGTCGAATTCGATGTCGCGTCCCGGGCTGAAAAATTGCGAATTGGTGCGCGGGAACTCGATGTCCACACGATCCTTCAGTTTCTGAAAAGCCTGCGGGGAAAGCAGCGAGGCCCATTGCTCCGGGTTGCCGTGTCCGCCCACGATGAGCGCCTCGGCGAGGATGGGCTTCAGCCACGATTCGCGCACCACCTCCGTATAGACATTCAGCATGCCCTCGCCGAGTTCGCCGACTTTGGCAGCCGCCATCCGTTGGAAGAGCTCCAGGAAATACTCTCGCACCAGCCCTTCATCGTTGCCGATGGGCCGCCGCACGAGCAGCGCACCGGAGAGGTCGGCATTCACATCCGCCATGGGCTGCTTTTCGCGGGCCACCTCCAGCCACTTGGGATTCACCCACACCGAGCCGCGCGGGAGCTTCAGGTATTCCATGAAGCGGGCTGCGTCATACACGCCTTTCTTCCGGTCGTGATCGAGGCGCATGTAAAGAATGTGCGCCTTCACCGTATTGAAAGTCGCGGGCAGCGTCTTCGCATAGGCCCAGAGCCGTTCCAGCCACGCCTCGCGCTCGTCGCTGTCGTATTCCACCTCCACGTCCGCATTCGGCGCGAGCTTGCGCAGCTTGGTGTAAACGAATGCCTCGTTCGTCTTCAGCGCTGGGATGAGAGTGGCCAGCGCGTCGAGCTGCTCGGGCAGGAGTTCGCGGTGGATGGCAAATTGCCCAAATCCACCCGTATCCTTCATCCTCAACTCCGCTGCGATGAACTCCACGAGGTTCGGCACATCGGGCCGCATGAGCTTGCTGAGTGCCGCGCGGTGCTGCTGCACCGTCAGCGTCGTCTTGCTGCGAATGAGCGCTTCCACGGCTTCCAGGCTCAGCGAGCCGAGCCCGCCATCATAGGTCAGTGCATCCTTTTCAAAAACCTCCCGGGCGAGACGCGCCGCCTCAAGCGCCGTGGGCAGGTTCGGCTTTTTGTCGCGGGCCTCTTGCTGGTGGTTGAATTGCAGTCCCAGGCGGTTGCGCAGGTAGGTGAGCGTTTCCTGCGGCGTGGCATCGTAGTCGAGCAGCGCCTCGCGGTTGAGGATGATGCGCCGCCTCGCATTCTCGCCTTGGTAGCGGTCCTCCCATTGCTTCAGGATCTCCGCCAGCTTCTTCTCGTTGCGCGTGTTCTGGTAGTGCAGAGCGTGGAAGAAATAGTAGTCCTCCGAGCCGGGCACGAGTTCGCCGAGCACCTTCTCGCGATCCGGCGCGAGGGCGAATTTTTCGATATAGCCGATTTCGTTTTCCGCCCAGCTCGTGACGGGCAGCAGCACCGTGGCAAATGTGGCGGCGATGGATGCGATGAGCGGGAGGCTGCGGGTGTGCGTGTTCATGGAAATGCGGAGAGGTGGTAAATGGTGTGCCTGCATCCTCCCGCGGGCAAGCCACGGATGAGCAGACGTTTATTGATTGTGGGACCACCAATACCCCGCCCCCCGCCCCCGCTTGTCAGGGATTTGTCAAACGGGGGTGAGTGTTTTGCGAATGCGCATCGGTACGGGAGAGGTGGTTTTTCGGGTTGTTGCAGTTGTTGCGCATGGTGCTGTGCGGGCTTTGGGGGATTATCGGCGATCCGGCGTCGCCGATAATCGGATTTTGGAAGTGGCTGAAATGGAGGGGTTTGTTGGATGGAGGCGGAATATGTGCAATAAGTGCGATCGGTCGGAGCGGGTGTTTCAGGGGCTTGCAGGGATGCGGAGGCGAGGGGGACATTTTGGCTCAGAGTGATTTGGGGGTCGTTCGGTAAATTGTGGGAAGGGGTCGAATATGTGCAATAGATGCGATGGAAGATCCTGGGGATGATCCAAGAGAAAGAGGTTGTGATAGAGTATCCCGTATTGCCTGCCGCGCTCATTGAATGGAATATTATCATGATTCGGTATCGTGTCACGTTCGAAGCGAGGGCATGGAATGAAGAGGGGAGCTGCACCAATGCAGACAGGATTTTATAGATTCAGACCTATTTGCGGAGGCCTCACCCCGGAAAGGCTGGCATCCCCCTCCTTCCGCCTCTATCATTGCCTCCTAAGAACGGCACTTCCGCCTGCTTCTCTCCACAGCAATACCTTTGTAGCCATGATCCGTATCCCTGGACAACCCGGTCGCGACCTCTGTGATTCCCACCTCGGCCTGACCCGCCGTGACCTTCTCCGTTTTGGCGGCAGCGCCATCCTGGGGCTCACCCTCGACTCCATGTTTTCACTGAAGGCCCGCGCCGCTGCTCCCACGACGGGCGGGGCAGGATGGGGGAAGGCCAAGAGCATCGTGATGGTTTACCTGCAAGGCGGCCCCTCGCACCTCGACCTGTGGGATCCGAAGGAAAATCTGCCGGACAAGATGAAGAGTCCCTTCAAGGACATCAAAACGAAGATCCCCGGCGTCCATTTCACCGAGATGCTGCCGAACCTCGCCAAGGTGAACGACAAGCTCACGATGATCCGTTCGATGAGCTACACGCCGAATGGCCTCTTCAACCACACGGCGGCGATCTATCAGATCATGACCGGCTACACGACGGACAAGGTGTCGCCCTCCGGCCAGCTCGAGCCGCCGAGCCCCAAGGATTTCCCGAATTTTGGCAGCAACATCATCCGCCTCAAGCCGAACACCGATCCCGTGCTCCCCTTTGTGATGCTCCCGCGTCCGCTACAGGAGTCTAACGTGGTGGGCAAAGGCGGCACCGCTGGGTTCCTCGGCAAGGGGTACGATCCCTACACACTCTTCCCCGATGGCGATGACATGGACATGACGAAGATGAACCGCGTGAAGGTCGACGACCTGAAGCTGCGGCCCGACGTCTTTGCCCAGCGCCTGCAACGCCGTGCGCGGCTGCGCGATTCCATCGAGGACGCCATGCCCGCGATCGAGAAGGCGGTGGAGAGCTACAACCTCGACGAATACTACGACAAGGCGTTGAACCTCATCACCAATGGCAAGGCGCGGGAGGCCTTCGAACTGGATCGCGAGGATGCCAAACTGCGTGAACGCTACGGCATGAATACGTTTGGACAGTCGCTGCTGCTCGCCCGCCGACTCGTGGAGGCCGGCACCCGCGTGGTGGAGGTCATCTGGCCCAAGGTGGCCAATAGCGACAACCATTCCTGGGACATGCACACGGGCCTGACGGACCGCATGAAGAACCAGGCGGCACCGATGTTTGACAAGGCCTTCGCCAACTTTATCGAGGATCTCGAATCCCGCGGCCTGCTGGAGGAAACAATGGTGGTGGCGCTCGGCGAATTTGGCCGTTCACCGGAAAAAGGCGTGAGCACCAGCGGCAACAGCAACAGCTCCGACGGCCGCGATCACTGGCCGTATTGCTACACCGCAGTGTGCGCCGGCGCGGGCATCAAGCGCGGCTACGTCCACGGCGAGAGCGACGCCACCGGGGCCAGCCCGAAGAGCGATCCGGTACATCCCATCGAACTGCTGGCAAGCATCTACCACGGTTTCGGCATCGACCCGGAGACGATTGTTTACAATCACCTGAACCAACCCCGCGAGCTCGTAAAAGCCCGGCCAGTGCACGGGATTTTTGCGTGAGGTGAAAGTAGGCGAGGTTATCAACGTTTTTAACGTTTTTAACCTCGCTTGTATGGCGAGCGAGAAACTCCAATCGTAGTGGGCGTGGTAAGCCTTTCGCCATCCTTCCTGCCTTCCTGATCAACAATTGGACAACGCCTCCCATTGACGCGAGTGCACGAGACTTCCGCCCTGTATGTCTTCGCGTGCTTCGTAGTGGCCTTTTCCGGCGTTTCTTGCGGCTCCTTCTGCATTGCCCTTCGAGCCTTCGAGTCTTGGTGGTTCAAATCCTTGGCGTCTTGGCGGCTCACTTTGGTTGCCGCCCCAGCTGGCCCGCCCACTTTCCCCACGCATTTCCACGAAAGAGTCTCGCCAAACCGCCGTTTCGACGCTTCACCCCAAGGAGATTCATGCCCTTCACTCCCGCTCAACTCCGGACACACCTCGACCGCCATCGCGGTGTCATCGCATTTCCCGTCACGCCCTTCGATGCCAAGCTGCGTCTTGATCTGAAAGGCTATCGTCAAAACGTGCGCCGCCTCGTGGAGCACGACCTCTGCGCCATCGTCGCAGGCGCGGGCACCGGCGAACTCCACTCGCTCTCGCCCGAGGAGCATCTCGAAGTGGTAAAAGCCACGATCGAGGAAGTAAAAGGCCGCCGTCCCGTCATGGCCGGCGTGGGCTTCAGCCCCAAAATCGCGCAGGACATGACCGCCGCGTGCACCGCTGCGGGCGTCGATGGCATCCTCATCTTCCCACCCTACTACCCCGGCGACGCGAATGACGAGGGCATGCTCGCCTACTACCGTAGCGTCGCCGCGGAGACAAAACGCGGCGTGCTCATCTACTCCCGCGATCACGCGAACTTTTCGCCCGCCGGTGTGGCAAAACTGGCCGACACCATTTCAAACTTTGTCGCATTCAAGGACGGCCAGGGCGACCTGCGCCGCTACCAGCAAATCATCGCGAGGGTGGGCGACCGCCTCCACTGGATCGGTGGGGCAGGGGACGACCTCGTGCCCGGCTACTACTCCCTCGGCGTGCGCACCTACACCAGCAGCATCGCCAATACCGCCCCGCGCCTTTCGCTGCGCCTCCACGCCCTCGCCTCCGCCCGCACCGCAGGCACCGAGGCCGAGTTGACGGACCTTATGCGTGAACTCGTCATCCCCCTCTACGCCTTCCGCGCC
>JAYUWZ010000631.1:0-3528 GCA_043753265.1 Verrucomicrobiaceae bacterium | reverse complement strand
GTGGACTTTGCCTCCCATCTCCTGATGGTCGCGAAACGCGCTCAACAGTCTCAACCGCAGCTCATTGATGAGCTGCTGGGAGTCCTTTTGAGCGGCTTTTACAAGCTCGCGATTCGAACGTCCGGTCGCTTGCGCTCCGGGTTGACTATTGATTTCACTCATTGTTCTATTTTCTTTCTGTGATTGAGCCGTTGCACTCTTGCTGAATGGCGGCTCGGTTGCGTGGTGGTGTGTTCTCCGGTCTGACATCCACGCTGCGACGCCGGAATGAACATCGCTGCGCTTACTGATAAATTGCGAAAACGGTCGATTTTCTTACAAGTGGTCCAAATATTCTTGCTCCCGGACGGTTTTTCCCAGACCGAGGAAGGAGAATGGACATCGAAGCAATATGGAATGGAGATTCGGCCGCTTGGCATATGCTTCATCCCACCCTCTACGGCGTCGCAACCAACGCGATCTCACGGTATGCGCGAAGTATTGGTGTCGAACTCCACGGTTCCGTGATAAGCGACCTTGCAGAGGAGTCGATCGAAGTAGCCTACCTGCGGATTGCAGCCGTCACTAAAGTGGAGAGCAGCCTACTCGGTTATGTTGCAGGCGTCGCCTTCAACAAGGCGCGGTCAAAGATTAGGGACTTAGAAAACACTATTGAGGGTGAATCTCTGAGCGCGGACCAAACCCCCGGTGGGTTCGATGTTCTTCTGAAAGATGAACCACTGAAAAGTAACGATCCTCGAACCATCCTGATGAAGGTGGAGGCGGCGGAAGCTATCCGAGCCCTATTCGATCCAGCGGATGTGGAGTTGGTTCTTGCCGATTTGGATGGCGTTCCTCAGAAAGAAACGGCTGCCGACCGAGGATGGGGAGTGAAATCAGTGAGTAACCGAACCAAACAAGCCTTGCAACGAATGCGAAAGATTGTTCAATCCCACCCTCGCGTAGCTGTAATTCTCGAAGAACTTGGAGTAATACTACCATCCGATGAGTGACGAACTGCTGAAGGAGATTCTGACAATTGCCAAGGCCATGGATGCACAGCCAGTGTCCCCGCCGCCCCGTGCCCAGGAACGTTTTGAAGCGATGCTCTTGAAAAATGGGCCAAAAGTTCTCACTGAAAGCGAAATGCGAACAGTGATCCTGAAGCTTCTTTCAAAAGGTCGGGCTGACGGTGGAGAGATCGCAGATGCCATCGCTGGACTGCGCTTACGCTTAGCGGAAAAGGGCGACGGACTGGTGTTCGCTCTCCTCGGGAGAATGGAAGAAGAGGGGATAGTGAAAGGAGAGTTTGACCAACCGATGACGCGGAAAACCTATACCATCCAAACCAAAGGGACTGCACTCCTCGAAAAAGGACAAGCTGGGGTGTTGGGTCTCTCCGAATCCTTAGGCCGCTTGTGGGCGACATGAGGGATGAATTTCCGACAATCAGCCCTGCTGTTCTGTATCGATTCGAAAAGTTAGCATCTCGGATTTGCGATGAAGCGTTGGTTGATTTCGAAGAACGACCTCTGATCATCCTTGAATATAAAATTCGCCTCATCGAGTTCTTTCGAAAAGCTGAACGAGAGGGGTTAGACGATGAGAGAGCCGCGGGACAGGCAATTGATCGATTCGGGAACCCCACGATTCATGCGAAGGTTCGACGAGGCGGATTCAAAGGCTGGCTGCGACGCTTGCTTACCTACAGGCGATATAGGACTGCGAGATTTCTCGTCATCATCTTCACGGCACAATTCATCGAATACCTTCGGGTTCAAAGCGGAACCACCTACGTGCTCAACGAGTTCACGCTTCTTCTCCACGGATCGAATATTTTGGAGGGGGTGGGTGTGTGCGTCTGTTTGGTTGGTTCCAAAACTCGATCAGGAACATGGCCGCTGCTGACTAGACTCGCCTGCCGCTTAGGCGCGATTTGGCTCCAGGGGTCTCTGTTTGAGAACTACTTCGAAACGATGGGCAGGCTTTTCGGGTTGTGGAAGGGTAGCGTTGGAGATTGGGTCTTCGTGACGATGCTTGTCGGATGTCTGCCATTGATTGTCCTCTCGTGCGCCTGTTTGGTAAGTGAGGGTCTGGAGTGGCCGGAGAAGGCAGCGGCAAGGAAAGTTGAGCGCCGATAAGCCGATTCGGTAAGAAAACGAGACGGTTTCGCAATTCAGTGGTGTGAGCCTACCAACGACCACTGAACTCCTCAACAAGAAGCAACTCGCCGCCCGCCTCAACCTGCCGTCCACGCGCATGGTTGACCGGTTGATGGGCGAGTGCATGAGCCTCCTGAATTCATCAGTTGGAGGGATGCCATGAGTAATACTGCGCACAATTCGCTGAGGACGTTTCTGTGCGGGTGTTCGCGGCTGCCTGCGAGGCTCACGGTGGAGGAAACAGCGATTATTCTGGGCTTTAGTGAGCATGATATTCGTATTCTGGTATCGGAAGGAATGTTGAAAACGCTCGGTAGTCCTGCCAAGAACGCACCCAAGTTCTTCGCTGCGGTTGAAGTGCAATCCGTTGGGTCAGACCCAGCGTGGCTCTCAAAGGCCACCCGTGCAGTAGCGAAGCATTGGAAGGCTAGGAATGGCACTGACGCCAAGGGTTTGAAAGTCGTGGCGTAGTGGAGGTTTCCAGAGACTGATGCCTCAATTGTTAAGCAACGACTCGCGGAGCCGCTTGGGCCTTGCCCGACTCGAAGTCGTCCAGTGACGGGCAAATGACCAGTGCGGATTTGGCGTATGCCTCATGGACGGCTTTGCTGGAATGGCCCAACGCGACCTGAGCAAACCGCTGTGGATACCCACATGACTTTGCGCGCTCAGCCCAACTGTGACGATAGCTGTGAAGACTCACACCCTTGATTCCCAGCCGGTCACAGCGCCGCCAGAAGTCGGTAGCGCGATGCTTATTGTCCTGCTTGGCGAGGGTGGGGAAGAGAGGGCCAAATCTCGGCAGGCTTTCAAGGAGAGCGCGTAGACGGGGGCCGATGCTCAATTGTGCGGGCGGGCTGTCTGGGCCAAGCTTCTTGCGGCGGTAGCTGAGGACACTCTTTGCCCAATCGACATCATCAGCCCGCATATTTGCGCCGTCGGTCTGGGCAGCACCTGTCTCGTAGAGCAACTCGTAGAACTTCCGCCGCTCGATGTTTTCCTCCGCTCCAATAATACGCGAATGCTCGGTGGCTGTGATGGCCCTCTTTCGCTTGGAAACGGTGCGTGGCCACACCGCCTTCGGGAGGATGGCCCAAGCAAGCCAGCCAAGGTTCACTGCCAGATTGTGAAGGCGGCGCATGTAGTGCTTCACTGCATTCCCGTTGGCGTGAACGATGTTCAAGATGTCCTCGGCGGTGGTTTCGATGAGGCATCTATTGCGAATGGAGTCGTAAGCTTTCGACTTCAGCGCACGAGCACAACGTTCCTGAGTGGTTGCAATGCCATGTTTGGCCATCTCCTCCATGACGTGTTGCCAAGTGCGCGCGGCGGTCTTCGGATCGTGTGCGCTGAGGTATGCCCGTCCGAGAGCGAGGTTGAGGCGGGG
>JAYUWZ010000630.1:0-3535 GCA_043753265.1 Verrucomicrobiaceae bacterium | reverse complement strand
CGAGCACCATGCGCCATTCTGCCGTACAGACTCGACGAATCTGTGGAACTGCGCCCGGGTCGGAAGTACGAGACCCTTCGGCTTTACCTCTGCCCTTCCAACTTTTGCAGCGGGGTTGCCATGCCGTGCACCCGCATCCTCAGCAATGCGAAAGAACGCGCGCAGGGTATCCAGAGTGTTGTTGTAGACCGTGGCTGAATACGCGAAGGAAAATCGCTCTGCCCATACTTCTACCTCCTTCTCTGTGACTTTCCGCACGTCTCTCTTTTCAAGATCAGGCCACGACTTCAAAAGGGCCTTAATTGTTTTCTCCCGGTATATTACCGAGTTTGGTCTGATGCGACGGATCGTTTTACCGCGGCCTCGCAATCCGAAGCCCTCCTGCAGTCGCTTTCGAAATATGACTGCACAATCGCCAATGGTCATGCGGCCACGTTCCTCTGCGGCTGAGGCTCGCACCATGTCCTGCGCTTTTCCGCCGAGTTCCCTGAGCTTCGCCTTCGCTACCTCCAGCAGGTCGGTCTTCAGGCTTTTCCACGACTGCTTGCCGTTTGCGAAAAGGCGAGCGTAGTATCGCCCGGATTTATGACGAACAAGATTTTGAACACTGGTGCGCGTCCAGGTTTTCACAGGATCTACCGTCTTCATGCCTTGACCGTAGTACTTGACCGTAGTACTTTCCAGAAAATTCGGGTAGATGAGCGCCATCTACCTCTAGAAACGGGGCTGTAGCTCAATGGTTAGAGCAGGCGACTCATAATCGCTTGGTTGCGGGTTCAAATCCCGCCGGCCCCACTCCCCTGCCCCGTCAGGGCATGGTGCCAATCGGACCCCCTCTCCCCCTCCTCATGATTCGGAAATCCAGTCGATTGTGATAATATTAGAATTATTTATCAATTAAATACTGAGTTCGCAAACGGAATTCTCCTGGATGCCTCGGGGATTATATAAAATCTTTTTCATTCGGCTGCTGCGCTACCTGCTAAGCTTGGGGCACGTAATGACAATTAAATCCTATGCTTCACCCGAACGTCTTGAGCAGCGCATCGCTCCCGCCGGATTGGTCACACTCACTTTTACCAATGGCGTTTTGACGATCGATGGCGCGGACGGTGCCGACCACGATGTTTCCCTCGTGAAAACAGGGGCCTACTCGTTTCGCGTCGATGGCAATGCCACCGATGTCGGAGTCCTCGGGCAGGCCTCGAAAAGCTTTCGTGGCGTCCTGAAAGGCGTCGTCTTCGAAGGCGGCAGCGGTGCTGATACTTTCGATGTCGGCACGCTGAGCCCTCTGAAGAGCTTCCAGTTCGAAGGAAATGCAGGCGTGGATACCCTCACCGTCACCAATCTGCGAACCACCTTGGGCGGTCGCGTCGATATCGATCTCGGCGCTGAAACCGGCTCGGTCAATTTGCTGGGGCCTACCACCTCCATCCATGGCCCCTTGAATGTGAACCTCGGCGGCGGCGGCACCATAGCCCTCCAATCGGCCAGCACCGTTATCGACGGCGCGGTCACAGTCACAGGCGGCCTCCAGGCCGACTCCGTTTCCATCTCGGGCGCGTCCACCGTGTTTCGGAATAAACTCACCTTCATGGGCGGAGCCGGCGATGATTCATTCACCAGTTCCGGCAGGGTACTCACCGTGCTGGGACTCGTGAGCATGGACGGCGAAGCGGGTACCGACCATTTTGAATTCGGCTCGGTGCGCAATACCTTTGGGCGTACAGGGGTGGTTGGCTCGATGGATTTGACGCTCGGCGAAGGCGTTGGCTCTGTCCAATTCTCCGGGCAGGTCACCAGTATTCTGGGCGACTTGAAAATGAACCTCGGCACCGGCGGCGGCAGCGCTCAACTCAACTCCGCGACCACCACCATCCGCGACACCGTGCAAGTCGCAGGCGGCGTGGGCAACGACTCCCTGGGCTTCAATGGCCGCGTAAGCGTCGGCAAGAGTCTCGCCTTTCTCGGCAATGATGGCGACGACACCCTCACCGCAGCAGGCAGCCTGTTCATGGTCAGAGGCGCAACCAGCATGACCGGCGGCGACGGAGCCAGCACCTTCGATCTTCACCCTGTCGCGCTGGCCCTGTCCTCGCTCACGGTCATCGGGGGCGTGGAGAACGATCGCGTAAGCATCATCTCCGACGGCACCATCACCGGAGTCACAAACGTGCAACTCGGTCTGGACGGCACAGGCCCATCCAGCGTCATCCTGCAAAGCCAGGCCGGCAAGGTGAGCGGACTCAAATTCTCAAAAACCCTCACCATCGATATGATCGGCGCCACGGTGGACGTCCTCACCATTGCCAATATCCAGGTCGCGCAAGCCTTCGCGGCACAAACCGGCGAAGGCGTGAGCACCGTCGATATCTCCCGGCTGAACGCACTGGGAAATTTCGACCTGCAAACCGGCGCAGGGGCCGATGTCGTAAACCTGGACAACATCAACGCGCGAGACTTCACCGTGGACACCCAGGTCGGCGCGGACGAACTGCGTATCGAGCGCAACGCCCTCTACACCGGCCAGTCCCGTGTGCTGGGCCTCACCACCATTTCCACCGGCATCGGCGCTGATCAAATCCGCATCGGCAACGCCATCGACTCTGCCAATTTGCGCGTCGCCTTCACGGGTGCCGTGACGCTCGACGCAGGCGACGGTGCCAACATGCGCAACGACGTGGCGGGAAGCAATGCCTTCCAGTCCCTCCCAGTCATCCTAAGCACCGGCGGCACCCTGACCCAGACCGAGGCGATCTAGAACGTGTTATTAACTTTGGAGTATCCGTCCGGGATGGCGAGCTGTCACCGTGCACGGCCTTAAAAGTTAATCACAGGCTAGGGTTAAGAATCGTACATAGCGAAGCCGCGGACCACACGTCCGCGGCTTCGCTTTTGACCACAAGAATTTGCGGAATTAGAACTTCACGCGCACGCCCACACCCACGAGGTGGTTCAGGTAGTTATCGAGGCCCACGGCATCGTGGAACACGAGTGCCTTATACTCAGTGAAGAGCGTCCAGCGATCCGTCACCCACCAGTCAAAGCCGGCGATGCCCTGGTAGGCAAAGGTGAAGTCTTCGCCGCCATCGCGCTCGCGCGTCGCGATGCGGGTGCCATTGACGCGGACCACAGTGTCGGAGTCATCACGCTCCACATAGCCGATACCGGCACCAGCGCCGATATAGGGACGGAACCGCCATACGGGACGGAACTTCACGAGCGCGTTGAACATGAGCGCCCCGGCATGGATGTCACCGTTGGTGCGTGCCTCAAAGATGCCGCTGTCGGAGTTGATCTGGCTCTCCACCTGCGTGTAGAGCGCTTCGAGTTCAAGTGCCGCGCTCACGGGAGATTTCGATTCGAAATCGTACCCGAACTTGATGGCCGCAAACCAGCCCATGTCGGAATCGAAACTCCGCTCGAAGCTGCCGAAGGAAGTGCGGGCATCGTCGATGTCGGCACTTTGCTGAACGTTCGCGACAACGCACCTTAAGAACAAATGTCCAAACTCATTTCGGGCTTGATGCGGATG
>JAYUWZ010000629.1:0-3538 GCA_043753265.1 Verrucomicrobiaceae bacterium | reverse complement strand
CAAAGACCGCAAAAGCGCCTACGATGCATTGAGCGAGGATGAACTGCTCGCCCGTCTCGGCAGTTGGTCACCCTCCGTGCGCGAGCGGGCTGCGATGTCCCTTGCCCGCCGCAAAAGTGCCCCCATTCCCGCACTGCTGAAGATGCTCGATTCCCCAAGCCTCGAGGCCCGGTACGGAGCCTGCGAAGCACTCGGTATTCTCAAGGGCACCGGGGCTGCCGTGCCCGTGCTGCAGAAACTTCTCCACCACGAGGACCTCTGGCTGCGCATCCAGGCCGCCAGCGCCCTCGCCGCCATCGGCAAGCCTGCGATGGTCGCCGTTCCGGAACTGCTGGAGCGCCTCGCCCGCGAGCCTTCCGCGCAGGACCCTCGTGGCATGGAACAGCGCTACCTTTGCTCCGCGCTCTTTGGCACGCTGCTCAAAAAATCGCTCGACGGGGTGGACCGCGAACTCCTGCGAAAAGCCGTTGCCGCCGGCCTTCGCAATCAAGACGGCCGCGCCCGGGGCGCCGTCGGCAACATTTACGAGCAACTGAGCCTCGACGAACTGAAGCCGCTCCTGCCAGCCATCCTCGAAGCCATCGTCACACCCGCGCCCAGTGGCGAAATGTTTGCGGACGGCATCCGCGTGGAAGGGCTCGAACTTTTGGCAAAGCATCGCATCGCGGAAGGAATCGCCGCGTGCGTGAAATACACCCGCGACCAGAATCCCTGGGCCAGCCAGGAGCGGACACCGAAGCTGATGAAAATCCTGCTGAGCTACGGTGTCCACGCGAATGCAGTCGTTCCAGAGCTGACCCGGATTGCCGACTATTTTGAAAAGGACGAGAAGGACTTCCCAAAGCATTTGATGCTCGTGAAGGCAAAGTCCGTCCGCGAAACGATCCGTGCCATTGAGGCATCGACGGAGCGGCCGGAACTCATCCGGCTAAAGTAACGTCAACGTGTTCCGTCTTTAGATCTGATAGTCAGACCATTCGCATGCTGGCGGCACCGGTTCCAGATGGATTAGTGGCTTGTGCGGGAGGCGGGCTCGTGAACTATCGTCTATAGCATGAATTGCGTGAATTTTGCCTGCCCTCAATGCCACCAATATCTGGATGCGGGGTATCGCTGGGCGTACCATACTTTGGAGAAAATCGGCATTGTACGGCAGAAGCAGGTGGTCTCGGTGCCCGCGGTGTTAGCCGCGACGGAATATTGGACCATCGACCGCTCGCCTGAGTCGACATGGTTGCGCGACGGAGTGCTTCCCAAAGTGCACGCGTTCCTCATTGAGCACGAGCGACACGGCGTGGTGTATGTGGAGGATGAGTGGATATGGAACCGGGAAGAGGCAGGCGAGTCGTGGGCTGAAATCGAAACGTGGTCCGCTAAAACGAAGGAGAGCGAGGGAACCGAATGAGCCGCTCAGCGCCGCCAAAGTGATGTGCACCAATCGGAGAAGGGGGCCGGCGCTGCCCATAGTCTATTGGTGTCGGTATCGGCTAGAATGAACCGAAACCGACACCAGTCTATTTTATATGACATATATTGTGTGATGTTATTGTTTACCCACTGATCTGGAGGCGTTTCGCTGGTTGTGAATAACTTGTGGATGAATTGGCGGTTTGTCGCGGGAGCCCTGTTGTTCGCGGAGTTGTTCACAGGGTTTCTGAATTTGTGGGCGGTTTTCCCGTCTGTTGGTGGTGATTGCTCGCGTTTTTGAGCGTCCGGTGCAGGCTCATTCGGCGTCCGATTTGACCTGTAGCGAGGTTGCCCTGACTCGTTCACTGCGCTGGCGGAGCCGGATTCTCCCGAGAAACTGCTGGAGCGGCTGCGTGCCGAGGCCCGGCTCGAATTGCAATCGTCGCTCGACAAGGCTGACGAGGAAAACAACGAACGACTGGTCCGGATTGAGGGTCTGGTGGTTCAGGATTTGCCGGACCGGGACATCGCTGCTGGAAATATGGCGCGGACTCTCACGGCGCTAACCCAGCTGCGGAGCCTTTCGAAATCTCCCAAGGTCGAGGCCCTGGCTACCGAACTCGCCACGCATCTCCGGAAATCCATCGCCAAGGCCCAACAGGCGTTTGTGGAAAGCTACCGGCCGACCTTGAGAAAAGCGCTGATCGATGGCCTTAAGGGTGAAAAAACCGAGGATGTGGACAAGCCTTTGGCTGCAGCGCTGGGACTAAAGCGCACGATGGCACTTTTTGTAGATGCCGAAGGTAATGAACTGGAACTCGTGGACAGCGATGAAGTCGACATGGTGGTCAACATTCTGAGCCCGTGGCAGATTGGTCTGCGAATCGCCAAGGCGGATGCAGCCGAACCTCAGACGCTCGCAACCATGGTTGAGCGTATTGAGCAGGCATATAATGAGGACTTGAGCGAAATCGTTCCGAGATCGGAGGTTTTGGGCCTCCTCGACGCTGCGCGGCGCCGTTGGAATCTGCCGGCCATGCTCAAGACCGAGCACGCGCAAATCATCGAAAAAGCCAGGGTCACCCTGGGCCGGGTATCCAAACTGGAGGAGCTTCCCCATGCAATCGCCGCGCTGAACGACCTGGCTCCGACATGGCGTCCGGGTGCCATTCTTCCCATTAACCCTATTGCCGAACTGGTGACTTCATTGCACGCGCTCCAGCGCAGCTATCTGGAAATCAAAGCGGGCACGGCATCCGTTTTGCCAGGCTCGCCGCAGTACTCGAAAACATCGGCGGCGCTGCCATTTGCTGGCAATTCCATCGATGCGCTCCTCTTTCAGGGGAATTCCGCCACGGAGGAATCGAAAGCCATGCGAGTCCCCTTCGCCCTTGCTGCGGAATTTGGTGCCATCCACGAACTCACTCTTCGCTTTGCGCTCCCGCGAGTGCTCGGAAATGCCGAAGCTCCCGGTGAGGCCGAGAACATTCCGGCCTACCTCGCGAGGCTCACCGAGACTGCGGTGAAGGAAAAGAACTGGGCACGTCTGGCGAAAATTCTCGCTGCCGTGGAGCATCTCAAGGCTGCCGATGTGTTGAGCTCGGGCGACATTTTGGCGCTGCGTTTCGTGCTTTCTGGCAGCAATCTGGAACGCGGACGGCAGTATCCCGCAGCGGTGGCGGCATACCTGGCTGCGCTAAAATCCGGCTCACAGGCAGTGCCGGCGGAATGGATTGGCGGACAGCTCGAGGCCATCCAAAAGGCGCACCCCGAGGCCTACGAGGCGGGCCAGCACGTGGTGGCGGAACTGCCCGTGCAGTCGGCGAAGGCGAAAACTGAATCAGCTACCGAAAAACCGTAGAACAGACTGACAATTAACAGGAAGCGTATTTTATTACGTAATTTTCGTGAATCAAAAACCGCCAGAACCTTATTTGGGCTGGCGGAAAAGGAGGGGTGCGAAGTCGGCCAGGTAGCCGCGCCAGACGGGCCAGGAGTGGTCGCCCTCGGTGAGCAGCCATGTGTGTGCGATCCCCTTTTCTTTCAGAGTTGCCGCGAGTTGCTCGCTGCGCTGGCGCAGGAAGTCGTCCTTGCCACAGGCAATCCAGAGCAGGCGCAGGGCGCTGTTGGC
>JAYUWZ010000628.1:0-3538 GCA_043753265.1 Verrucomicrobiaceae bacterium | reverse complement strand
ACAAAGGAGTTACTTCGCCGAATCAAACCCGGATGTACGACGACTA
The DNA here is from genome assembly GCA_043753265.1 of Verrucomicrobiaceae bacterium. Taxonomy (GTDB): domain Bacteria; phylum Verrucomicrobiota; class Verrucomicrobiia; order Chthoniobacterales; family Chthoniobacteraceae; genus SXWH01. The sequence continues at coordinate 3,492 of JAYUWZ010000628.1, read as the reverse complement.
CTTCAGCGACCTCGGCGGCTATAGCAACAGCGCCAACTTCCGCTTCGATTTCGACTCCAAAAAGCTCGTCGCCGCGATGGCCACGCAGGAATCCGCCCGCATGATGAGCAACGGCAAACACGTGAGCAGTTATTTCTCAAAGGGCGCTTACGAGTACCGCAACTGGATGCAGGGCGGCTATCTCGACAGCTTCGAGCGCGTCCCCGAGGGACTCCGCGTTTACAACGAAATCTATAACTTCGAGAAACGCTATCTCGCCGCCCCCGATCGCAAAGTCGCCAAGATGGGCTGGGTCAATGCCGAGGGCGTGAATAGCGAGATGTTCCGCCACGGCAGCGACTCCCGCCTGCACTTCTCCAATGGCGACATCCTCCGCAGCAGCGAAGTCGCCTGGCCATTCCATATGATGCTCAACGAATCATTTTGGACGCTCCTCCTCGGGCACGATTACTATCTCTGGCACTCCAGCGTGCCCATGGTTTCCAGCATCGAGCACTTTGGCGACTCCTGGGCCGCGGGGGCAGGCAAGACCCGCTGGCAACCCACCGGCGGCCAGATCACCGAATACGACCCGAAAAATCCCTCGCACCCCCAGCGCACCAAATCGCCACAGGGCCAGTTCCCCAATCACCCCCACCTCGGCGAATCCGGCGCATTTGCCGGTGCATGGCTCGTCTCCCAGCTCACCACCGCCAGCGACCGCCTCAGCAAGACCATCGAGTACTGCCCCTTCACCTACAAAATAAACGGCGGCTCCAGCCAGCGCGGCTACTCCGATTCCGAGAAACCCTCCAACGGCTCACTCGGCAACGCCAAACTCAGCCGCTTCGGCCTCGCCAACTACGGCCAGGCCAACATCGTAAAAACCTACGAGGCCAAAAAGCCCATCTGCATCTACACCGAAGGCGCCCAAGGCGGAGCCCTCCTCTACCACAACGTCTACGCCGGCCTCGCCGACATCAACGAAGTCACCGCCACCACCCCCAAAGGCACCCGCACCTTCCGCGTCACCGGCAACAGCCTGCGTGTTTTCTACGTGAAGTAATTACTGCTCCACCTTCTCCCCGAGTTCTCCGAGCATCTTCCTCGCAGCGACTGTATAGCCATGCTCCCGCCCATGCTGCTTGAGCCAGCCGTTGTAGGCCTGCCGCACGAGAGGTATGGCCTCCGCTTTTCGCTCTTGCTTCACCAGGAAAGTCGCAAAGCTAAAAGCGGAGAGACATGTGTCCGCGTGCTCACTACCCAGCGTGCGGTTCCGCACTTCTAGAACTCTCCTGTAAAGCATCTCAGTCTCTGCAATTTCGCCGACTCCATCCAGCGACAGCGCGAGGTTGTTCATTCCGAGCAACACCTCCGGATGCTCCCTGCCATACTTCTTTTCCGATACTTCCAGCACCCATCGATAAATGGAGGCAGCGCCGCCAAAGTCATTTTTGCGGTGCAACAAAAGCGCAAGGGCTTTGGCGACTTTTAGCGTTTCAGCATGCTCGCGGCCAAGCTTTTGCTCTCGCACCCCCAGCACCTCGCGGAACAGTTCCACTGCACCCGCATCATCCCCTTTACGCACTAGTAAATTAGCGAGGTTTCCCATGCTCAGCAGCGTTGCAGGGTGCTCTTTTCCCAGGACCCGTTTGCGTCCATCTACAGCTTTGCGATACAGCGTTTCAGCCTTCGCAATGTCACCCTTCACTCTGTGTGTGAAAGCCATCTGGTGGATGCTCGTCAGCGTCTCCGGATGCTCTGGCCCCAAAACCCGCTCCCTCGTCTCCATTGCCCGGAGGTATAGCGGCTCAGCACCCGCCAGATCCCCTTTCCGATCCAGCAACTCGGCGAGATTGCTCACGCTATAGAGGGTATGGGGATGATCCCCCCCAAATAGCCGTTCCCTTGCCTCGAGTACCCGGCGGTGCAACCCCTCCGCTTCAGCAAACTGGCTTCGCTCACCAAGAAGCGACGCCAGATTGTTCATTTGCGTCAGGGTATCAGGGTGTTCCCGGCCCAGCATCCGCTCCATCCCCTCCGTTGTCCGGCGATATAGTCGTTCGGCTTCCTCGAGTTTCCCGTGATTCTGAAGCACCAGGGCCAGGTCTGCGGCGGTTGAGATCGCACTGCGGCTTTCCGGGCCTTGCGTGCGCTCCAGAGTCTCCAGATTCTTGCGGATGATTACTTCGGCCGTCGCATAATCCCCTTTGTTTGAGAGCAACGAAGCAATTGCGTTCTTACTTTCCAGAATCACCTGATGCTCGTTGGGCAAGGTTGCCTCCCGGGCCTTCAGCACTCTTTGCAGCAGCACTTCAGCGCCCGCGTAGTCTCCCCGGCCTTCGAGCAATTTTCCAAGATTACTCGCGGCTGTCAGGGTGAGGTCCGCGTCCTTCCCAAACACAGCCTCGCACCCCTCCATCCCACGCCGAAACATACTCTCCGCTTCCCTGCCATCCCCTTTCTTGTCCAGGGCTAGTCCCAGGTTATTCAGGCTGCCCAAGGTGGCACGGTGCTCCTTCCCCAGCTTCGTTTCACTCGCGTCCAGCACCTCTCGCTGCAACGGCAGCGCCTCATCCACACGACCAAGCTTTGTCAGTCCGTGTGCTGCATTGTAGCGAGTGGATATCCAGCGTCCTGCATCCTTCTCGAGGTTGGTCAGCGCCGCCGCCGCGCGGAAATGTTCCAGCGCCCGCTCCCAGTGCTTTTTGGGCTCCCCTGCTTCCGCCTGCGCATCCGCAGCCAAGCCCGCGAGAAGCAGGAAATCGATCGCATCCTCCACCGGCTTCCCCGCCGCAGCGAGCGATCTGTCCTTGCCCGCAAGCGCCTCCCTTTCGGCATCTGCGTAGAGCTTTTGAATATACAGCGCATTGGCCCGATCGAGCGGGCTCGTATCCTTCCGCGCCAGCAGCATTGCCGCAAACTTCGGCAACTCCCGCTGTAACTCGTCGGCTGGCAATCCGTGCTTTCCCGCCAGTCGCTCATACGTCATCCGCAGCAGCGTCGCCTCATCGTCGGCCCCCGCCTGCTTGCCACTCCACTGCTTCGACTCCAACATTGCCTGCGAGAAATCGCGCAGCGCCCCATACATCTTTTCGTTCTCCGCTTTTAGCTCGTCCACCCCCTCCTTCACCGCCCCCAGCGTCCCGCCCTGCCGCTGCTGCTCGCCCCGCATTTTCACCACCAGCCACATCACCCCGGCAGCCACGCAAAGCCCCGCCACGGCAAGGACGAGAATGCGCCGCTGCCTTCTCTCCATCGATGCGCGAAACGCCCGCAGTTCATCATGCAGCTTGTGCACTTTCAGCTCCAGTTCCACCAGCGACGTCGCTGGGTGGTAAAGTTCCTTGCCCTTCTCCACCTTCACCCGGTAGGCCTCTTGCAGCCCCTTCACCACCTCATCCTCATCGTCCAGATTCGGCGCTGCGCACTCCGGCCCCAGCAAAAGGTAGTATACTTTCTTTCCCCTGCGCCGCGCATACTCCGCCTCATACTGCGTAAAGCTCACCCGCC
>JAYUWZ010000627.1:0-3539 GCA_043753265.1 Verrucomicrobiaceae bacterium | reverse complement strand
CGGATTGTGGACCAAATGCCCCGGCTGCGGGGAAATCATTCACAATCTCGAGCTCGAGCGGAACGATAGAATCTGCCCCAAGTGCGAGCATCACTTCTCCCTCACCGCGCTGGATCGCCTCTCGCTGGTCCTCGACGAAGGAACGTTTGAGGAGCATGACGCCGGGCTCACCTCGGTCGACACCCTGAAATTTACAGGCCAGGCGAGCTACACCGATCGTTTGAGAAAATATCAGAAAGCCACAGGGCTGAAGGACGCCGTGCGTACAGGCCTTGGCTCTATCGAGGGCAAACGGGTGAGTATCGCAGTGATGGATTTCAACTTCCTCGCCGCAACGATGGGCAGTGTCGTGGGCGAAAAAATCACCCGGGCCATCGAGCGCGGTACCGCCCAGCGCCTGCCGGTGATCATCATCAGCGCCAGCGGTGGCGCGCGCATGTACGAGGGAATGCTTTCGCTCATGCAGATGGCCAAAACGTGCGGCGCACTCGCTCGGCACGCGGATGCAATGCTCCCATATATCTCTGTGCTGACGAATCCAACCACGGCCGGAGTCATGGCGAGCTATGCGAGCGTGGGCGACATCATCATGGCCGAGCCGAAGTGCATGATTGGTTTTGCCGGGCCGCGCGTCATTCGCGAGACGACCCATCAGGAATTGCCCCCGGGATTTCAGACCGCCGAATTCTGCGTCGACCACGGACTCGTGGACATGATCGTTCATCGTAAAAAAATGAAGGAAACGCTCGCCAGCCTGATCGGCTATTTTGCACCCGCGGCATAAAGCGCCAGCGGTGTCGGAAGTGTTAATAGACCACCGAAACGCAGCATGAATTACCGCGAGGCGCTTGATTGGGCCTACCATCTGCAGGTTCACGGCATCGAGCTCGGGCTCGCCAAGATGCGTCGGCTTTCCGATGCACTCGGGCTGGAGCTCGAAAGCAGCGAGCGGCGGCGCTTTATCCACGTAGCCGGCACGAATGGGAAGGGCTCGGTGTGTGCGATGGCCGCCGCGATTTGTGTGGCGTCGCGGCAGCGGACGGGCCTCTACACCTCGCCGCACCTCGTCAGTTTTCGAGAGCGGATCCGTTTGGGGATCTCGATGATTCCTGAGGAACAGGCGGCGGAAGGGCTCACGGAAATTCGCGGGAAGGTGGCAGAATGGGATCACCCGCCGACATTTTTCGAAGTAGCCACGGCCCTGGCGCTGGCGTGGTACCAGCGGCAGCAAGTGGAGTGGATTGTCCTGGAGACAGGCCTCGGCGGGCGGCTCGATGCAACGAATGTGGTCACGCCGGCGGTCTCGGTCATCACATCGATTGGACTCGATCACACAAAGTATCTCGGGTCCACGCTTGCGGAGATCGCAGGGGAGAAAGCCGGTATCATAAAACCGGGAGTGCCGGTGCTGAGTGTGCCGCAGGCACCAGAGGTGGAGGAAGTGTTGCGCGAGGTGGCGTCCCGGGTCGAAGCGCCTCTGACCATTTTGAAGAATCCCGTTCCGGAAAACTGGGATCTGGCATTGGCGGGCTCACATCAGCGCTGGAACGCTTCGCTGGCCTTCGCATCCGTCGTGTCGGCGGGCTTGCGACCGGAGCCGAGGGCGGTTGCAGATGCACTGCGCCAGGTGGAGTGGCCCGGGCGGTTTCAGGTTGTGCGGGAGGGGCGGGTGATTCTGGACGGAGCCCACAATCCTGCTGCTGCAGAGAGGCTCGTGCAGACGTGGCATGAGCAGTTTGGCGAGGAGCGTTGCACGCTCATCGTGGGAGTGCTTGCGGACAAGGACGTATCCGGCGTTGTGCGCTGGCTGGTGCCGCTGGCTTCCCGGGTGATTTGTGTGCCGGTGCGAAATCCACGAACAATGAACGCAGGAGATCTCGCATGCCTTGTCAGCCAAATGGTGCCCCAGATGGAGGTCACCGCAAAGCCGGGTCTGGATACTGCCTTTGAGCATGCAGGCGCAAAGCCAGAGCGCATCCTCGTCGCAGGTTCGCTCTTCCTGGTCGGCGAAGCACTGGCCGCGCTGGGCCTTGCGGAAGGCGCGTACGAATGGAGTGCGCAGTAAGATCCGGAACTGGGAAAGACGATGCCGTCTACTTCAGGTCCTGCGCGGCCTTCATCACGTCGGTAGCGTGCATTTCAGTGCTGGTTTTCTCGGTCATGGTCCACGCGATCTTGCCGTCCTTCACGAGAAAAGACATGCGCTTGAAGACGTGAGGCTTGATCTCCGGCACCCCGAAGGCAGCGGCAACCTTGCCATCGTCATCGGCCACGAGCGGGAAGGGGAATTTCTGGGCATCCCGGAATTTCTTTTGGTCGTCCGTGGTATCGCCGCTCACTCCGAGCACCTGGATGCCCTGGGCTTGGAGCCCCTTCCAATTGTCGCGGAGCGAGCATCCCTGCTTGGTGCAGCCGGGGGTGGCCGCCTTGGGGTAGAAGTAAACGAGGGTCGTCCCTTTGGAATACACCTCCTTGAAGTTGATGGCTTTTCCGTCCTGATCTTTCGCGGTGACCTCCGGAGCGGGTGCCCCAACTGCGAGGGGATCGGCAAGGGCAATGGCGGTGAGCGTGGCAAGGGCGAAAAGTGCGGAGAGGATTTTCATTGTTGGGAACATCCGCTGAGGTGGTGGAGCTTAGAATGTGTCGTGTCCCGTGATTGCGTGGAGTGCGAGAGCGATCTTGCACTCGCCATCTAAGGCGCGATGCTCCAAAGGGTTTTCCACTACTCAACTCCTCAATGAAACACTCCGCCCTACTCATTACCTTTGCCGCGATCTCGACGGCCTGTGCCCAGGATAAACCAACCATCTCCACCACGCCGGCAGCCGCGAGCGGGGAGTGGAGCAAAAAGGAACTCACCAAGTTCTTCTGGGCGGAAGGGGCATCGGCTGGCGATGTAAACAAGGATGGCAAGATGGACGTGCTCTGTGGGCCCTACTGGTATGAGGGGCCTGCGTTTGAGAAGACGCACACGATTTACCCAGCGGACAAAACCTTCAACCGGAAGAAGGAAGATGGCACCGAGGAAAAAGTGCCCGGCTACGCTGGCATGCTGAGTGGCAAGAATGACTACTCACACAATTTCGTGAGCTATGCGCACGACTTCAACGGCGACGGCTTCGTGGACTACCTCGTGATCGGCTTCCCCGGTGCGGAGACTTTTTGGTTCGAAAATCCTCAGGGCAAGGAAGGGCTGTGGCAGCGCCACCTCGTTCTGAAGGTCACGGACAATGAGTCGCCCATATTTGTCGACGTGAACGGCGACAAGCAGCCCGACCTTCTCTGCATGAGCGAAGGCACCGTGGGCTACGCCACGTATGATGCAAAGGACCCGAAGGCCCCGTGGAAGTGGATGGCTGTAAGCGGCGCGCCAGACAAAAAGAAGTATCAGAAATTCACCCACGGCATCGGCTACGGCGACATCAATAGCGACGGACTCACCGACCTCATCGAGGGTACGGGATGGTTTGAGCAGCCAAAAAATTGGGATGGCACCACCGCGTGGAAGCGCCATGAAGCTATGTTCGGCATGGGCGCTC
>JAYUWZ010000626.1:0-3542 GCA_043753265.1 Verrucomicrobiaceae bacterium | reverse complement strand
TGGTTTGCGCGATGGGATTTCTACAAGGAACAGAAATGTATGAAACGAAGGGGGAACAAATTATGAATATGAGGAAAACTGGAAGAGAGGGCGAGGTGCGGAGCAGGACGCCGCTGGAGACTTTGATGTCGCCGGCGCAGACGAAAGTGTTTGCGGAGTATCTGGAGGGACGGATTCGATCGGTGGTCTCGCAGATGAGCGCGGAATTCTTTCCGAAACGGGAGGTGTATGCGTTGCAGATGGAGGATGACTTCACGTGGCGGCGCGGGGATTCGCGAGCGTCGCGACGGAACGGGGAATTGGATGAGATGGTGAATGATATCTTCGATCTCCAGAATGACTCGCTGAACATCGTGGGTGGGTTTGCGTCATTCATGACGGCGCGGGCGGTGGATGATATCTTTGGGACGGATCCCTATTATGCGCTGAGTCCAGAGGGGATTGAGGACCGGGCGCTGGCGGAGGATTTGCAAAAGCACAGCGAGTGGAAGTTGCGCGGATCGCCGTTCAAGGAGGCTGCGCTGGATGCCCTGGATCTGGCCATGGGACTGGGAGAGGGGGTGATCAAGGTGCACTGGCACCGGGAGGTGGATGTTTACGAGCGGGAGGCCGTGGTGATGCACGTGGATGGGGAGCCGGTGCTGACTCCGGCGGGTGAGTATGTGACGGAGGAGGATGCGGAGGGCGGTGTTGCTGGAGTGGAAGGCGTGGACCTGGGTGGTGGGGTGATCACTTGGGAGAGGCGCGCGATTGAGCAGACCAATGTTTCCTACAACGGGGTGAAAGCGGCGACGATGCACACGAAGGATTTCCTGTGTCCACTCACCGCGCAGGATGTGAACGAGGCGGACTTTGTGGGGCATCGGTTTCAGATGCGACTCGTGGAAGCGGCGGGGCGTTTCGGGATTTCTGAGGAGCTCGTGGAGCGATTGCGTGCAGGGGATGATGAGCCCAAGGCGGAACGCGACAAACCGCGGCCCGATGAGGTGGCGGAGCATAGTGATGCGCTGGAGGATCCCATCATTGAATTTGTGGAATGCTGGGTGAAGCACGACCCGGTGGGTGATGGCCGGCTGCGGCGCATCTATGCGCTGGTGGCGCTGCCGCTGGGGGAGATTGTGGAGATGGACTACATGGCGAATCGCACACCGGGCGGGCAGTTGCCGTTCTTTGTGGTGCGGGCTTACAAGGTGAAGAATCGGTGGTATGGGCGCGGCTATTACGAGACTTATGCGTCGGCGCAGGAATACATCGACCGGCAGCTCAATCGCATCGAATACCGCAACCGGTTTCACTCGAATCCGGCGGTGTTTGTGAATCACTCGCTGCTCGCGGAGGATGAGGACAGCGGTGACTTTGAACTGAGGCCGGGGCGGACGTTTTTGAAGAAGCCGGGGGCGCGCATGCAGGACATCGTGGAGGCGTGGGCGTTTCCGGATTTGGATGAGCGCACGTGGCAACTGATGCAGTTTATGATTCAGGTGATCCAGGTGCGCAGTGGGGTGACCTCGGCGGCGCAGGGCGAGGTCTCGAGCCTGCCGAGCACGGCCACGGCGACGGGCATCGAGAGCATTATGCAAAGTGCATCAGTGCTGTCGCGGCTGCCGATGGGGAACATCCGGGCCGGGCTGGAGAAGGCGCTGCTGTATGCGGTGAAGCTCATCTACGCGAACTTCGATCGCGACGAGGTGTTCACCTACTTTGAGGGGGATGATCAGCGTGCGCGGACGCTGGAGGCGACGCGGGTGCGCGATTTGGAGCTGAATGTGCGGCTGCTGCTCACGCGGTTCAAACAGCGCGAGAGCCTGGAGAGCGCGCAGAAGGCCATGGAGGTGCATGGACGCTATGTGGCACTGCCGGAGCCGGAGAAAACCTCGGCGCGTCCGCTGTATGTGCAGGCGCTGAAGGGGCTGGGGTTTGACCAGGCGGATGCGATCATTCGCCAGGCAATGGAGGAAAAGCCTGCCGAGATGACGCAGGAGATGGAGGGGGCTCAACCAAATGAATTACTCCACGGCAAAACGTCCAACGCTCAACATCCAACACCCAACGCCCAATCGAAAGCGCAGGTCGGCGCAGGGATCTGAGAGGGGAACGCCACAATCGAAACAGAGATCAAGGAGGGAGGACTGAAACATGAATACTACGATTGAAGAGAAGAAGCTGCGGCTGGGGATGGTGAATGAGTTGCGGGAATCGCCAGCGTTTCGCGCGATTCTGCTGCCGCATTTTCGAGCGCTGGCGCGGCACCATGCCGAGCAGTGCCGGAACAAGGGGCTGAACTGGGAGAAGCGGGCAGAGCACATCGAGGCTGCGGAGATGGCCGAGCAACTTGGGAGCTATCTCGATGAGCGGGCTGCGGCGCTACAATCGCAGATTGAGGCGATGGCGGAATTGAGGGGGAAGTGAGGATTCAAATGGCAGCCGGAAGAGAACTGCCGAAAAGGAAACTAGAAATAACAGGAGGATACCATGGGAAACACACGATATGACAGGGAAGAAGTGACAGACAGTACGCAGCGGAGACGGAAGGGATACATAGGTGGGCCCACACAATATGCCCAGCCGCAAGAGGGATTGAGGACCGGAGGATTGAGCACAGGTAGGCTCTCAAGTGGAGGCCTTTCTTCAAGGCGCACTGGCGGTGGCGGTGGTAATCCAAGTGATTCATTCGCCAGGCAGCGGAGAAGTTCGCAGCAGCCGGGGACGGACCTGGTTTCCCAGGGGGTGGGGGCTGGCAGGGATGCAATGCTGGCAGGCGCGATGAGCGGCGGGGTAAGTGGAGTTTTTGCAGGAGGGCTTGCACGTCGAATTCCCAAACCAGTGGCACAGGCAACATCCGTTGCACAGAAGGATGCAATTGCCGCACAAGAGGGAAACAATAGAGGTGGGCTCGTGGCATCCCGGAGTGTGTATGGAACGGAGCGACGGCTTGTGCCTGGGCTGGGTGCGCAGGAATCGCGAACGAATAGCCGTGGCGAGCAGTTCTGGCAGGATGTCATTCCTACCCTCGATGAAAGTCACGAGTTACGGACTCCCGGCTGGCTGGATGCAACCCCTGACCAACGCAAAGAGATACTACAGCCGGGCGCGGTGGATGAACGGGGCAATGAAGTTACCTATGGCCCGAATGGGTTGCAGGTGCGGGGGTATGATCCGGCGAAGGACCAGAAAATGAAAGTGGCGAATTCTGTGGATCCCTTTGAACCAAACAATTGGACGCGAACGATGCATATCGATCCGAGATACGGCGGAGGGGTCGCGCAGGCCACCAAGGGTGGAGGTCATACCGCTACGGCCGACAAGATACTCAGCGGCGTTGCGAAAGCGTCAAAGGGTAAAGTCCTGACAGGCACAGAACAGGATGCGTTTGATAAACTCAAAAAACTACCCACCAAAACCGTCCCCTGGCTCTCCAAGCGTTAATCCGATTATGGCTATTGTTTATCAAGATAAAGAGGAATTGGAACCAATCGAGGATCCGTATCTCACGTTTGAAAGAAAGCGGCGTGGATTTGCCCCTGTGCCGCCAGTTGCGGAAT
>JAYUWZ010000625.1:0-7529 GCA_043753265.1 Verrucomicrobiaceae bacterium | reverse complement strand
GGGTTGATCCTGTTGATCGGCTGCGCCAACGTCGCCAACCTGTTGCTCGCGCGCGGTGTGGCACGGCAGAAGGAGATCGGGATTCGGCTCTCGCTCGGCGCCTCGCGCCGCCGCATCGTCCGCCAGCTGATGACGGAAAGCATCCTGCTGGCGCTGGCTGCCGCCGCCGGCGGCTACTTGATCTCACGGCTGGCGCTCGAGGGCGCGGTCCGCGAACCCGGAAATAAGAGCGCGGTCTGTGTGGGAAGCACCAGCCGCAGCAACTCCCGCCAGCCAATACTGCTCAAAATACAAACAAACATCCCGCTGCGCCTCTGCGGGACTTCTCTTCCCATCTCCGAATCTAGGTTAAATCACCCGAAAGCCCCAAAGCATCACCTTGCTGCTTGTAGCTCCGGGGCAAAGCCGCCACGGTCGCCACGGTTTTTCCAAAGCTTCATGACTCGTCCTATCCCACTTTGCGCCATTGGCATGTTCATCGCCTTTTTCATGCCGTGGATGTCTTTCGAGATTTTCTCCATCTCGGGTTTCCAGATGGCCCGTGTGGGAATGGATTACGCCAATAAAAGCGGGAATGCGGGCGGCATTATCTGGCTGTGGCTTGTGCCGACTCTGGCATTTTTTACGGCGATTGCCGGTGGCAAAAATGCGCTGGGCCGGGTGCTCGCGGTCATTACCGGTGTCTACCCATGGGCCTGGCTCGGCTATTGGTATTTTGAAATCGGACGTACGGGAGGCAAGGAAGCTGCCAAGTTCATCCAGGAAGGGCTCCTCCAGGCAGTGGGTTTCGGAGGCTACGCCACGCTCGGCTGCGCCGCCGCCCTCGTATTTCTGGGGATCTTCGGCAAGTCCTCCGCAGTCGAGGACCGCTAAAACCAGAGACAGAAGCCGTTCCTCTGCTTCTCGCAACCTGCGATCCCCCTTCCCGGTCCGAGTCGACAGCGGAGGTGGATGGCGCTCTCCGAGCGGCATGCGTGAGTAAAGCCGGAGGCCACTTGTAAAAAGATGGGAGCTTTGCGCTTTGCGCTATGCTCTCTCTGCCGCTCCGATAGCGCCCCTTCAATCCGCATTCATGAAATTGTCGCCGTAGGCGCATATCACCGCTTGGCAGTGGTTTCGGCCCAGTCGCTCTGTGGATTGGCGTTTCCACTTCAGTCGCTCCGTCCCCTTCTGGCTAATATCTCTCTTAAGTTACATGAATTTGTGAATCGTGCTCGATTTTCGGCGCGGTTCCCGCTATAGCAGCTCTGGATGCGCAAACACTGGCCATCCAATTTTTCTCATATCTACCCCAGCGCCACGGGGTTACCCACGGCGCGGCAGATGAGGGAATTCCATTTCGTTAAAACACCACTCACCAGCGCATAAGCCCATGCAGCAGGCTGAAGTATTCCACATCTACCATCTCGGCGAGCAGCGAGGCCCTTATTCGGCCCGCCAGGTCAATCATCTTTACCGGTGCGGTTTCATCGGCGATGAAACCCTTTACTGGCGGGATGGCATGGAACAATGGCTGCCCATCACAGACATCGTGGAGCGGCGCATCCGCCGCAACCGCCTCATGAAATGGGCCGTCACCCTCGGTGTGGTGGCCATCCTGGGATTCCTTGCAGTCATCTTCGGCCCGGTGACCCGCGACGCATGGCGCGAAATGACCAGTGGTGAATTTTCTTCCGAATCCGCCTGGTGGCGCGCCCGGGGGCTCGTGCGCGAAAAAATGCTCAATGGAGCGCACGTGACCTTCGACGGCCTCGCAAGCGCACAAGTGGAACTGAGCGGAAAGGATGCGGCCATGGTCATTCTGGGCGGCAATGTGACCGACGAAAACGGCAAAACCGCTCATTCCTCCTGGAAAGTGCGGATGCAATACGACGCCGAGCGGAAGTCATGGAACCCCGCTCCGTCCAAGCCCACACCGCAGGAGCGGCCGACTGCCCAGGAACCCATTCCCGCTCCCACTCAAGCCGCAACCGATTCCCGGACAGCCGCCAAGGGATGAATCGGAAAATTTCAGCCACACTGGCTGCGCTGGCCGCATTGGCAGTCCTGACGGCGTGCGAGAAACAACCGCAGCCCCCGCCGGAACCCGGGAACAAGATTCAGACAGTCGCCGACCTCAAGCCTCCCACCAATGTGGGCCCGCCCGTGAATTCGGCCAATTACGAGGATGGCTACAAGGAGGGAATGACCGCTGGCGAGGCAGCCGCGCGATCCCTGCCTCCCCGCACAAAGGCCCCCTCCCCGGAAGACCGCTCTGTCTACGCGCTGGAAGCCGCCGGCCAGGAAACCACCCGCGGCCCCCGCTGGCAGCGAGGCTACGCCAGCGGATACAAAGACGGCTTCGAACGCATCTCCATGGGCCTCAAATAGAGTAGCGGGCTTCTGGAATGTAACGCGGCCTTCCCAGTCCGCAGGGGAGGGATTGTGCGGGCAGCATGTAGCACTCCGCTTCTCACGTCCATCTCGTCCATTCGTACCCCTTCGCCAACCCAAGAAATTGCCCGCTCCGGCTTGCACCGGAGCGGGCGGTTTCCCCTGAATTGCGTTCTCCCTGAACGCGAGGCTTGCGTGTCAACGCGGCAAGGGTTCCTCCGAACCGGTGCCACTACGCGATGCCAAATTACCTACACGAATCCCCGCAGATGTGGCGTCACAAGTCCGCAACGTTCCAGTGACCAAAACCACTCCCTCGATTTGCATCATTGTTTCCTTTCGAACCACCCCTCTGCATCTCATTCCCTTGCCGAACCACGCATACCCAGCCCCGTAAAAATGCGTAATGCGACAATATCACGAAGGGGTCTTATATTAAAGGTGGATGGCGCTCTCCGTGCGGCATGTGTGAGTACAGCCGGAGGCCGCTTTAAAAAAACGGGCGCTTTGCGCTGTGCTTTCTCATGCCGCTCGAGAGCGCCATCCACCTACGCTACTCCCCACTCGCACCTTGGGCCCATTCCGAGAGCCCTATCGACGCAAGCCCCCAAAATCACTCCTGCCCCGTATGCCATCGCGTCCATCGCGTCCATCGCGTCCATCGCGTCCTTTGCGTCCTTTGCGTAGTTCCCCCTCGGCACCTTGGCGGTTCAATCAATCAGCTCCGAAATGGAAGCCTCTATTCCGGCAAAAACAACAACCCAAAATGATGATCAATCAGCTCCGAGGTCAGCGCCTTCGCAGCCACATCGTAACCGAGCAAAAAGTTGCTCGTGATGTTCCCCGTCGCTCCTTGGAAAAACCCGGTGCCTGCCGTCACTTTCCACATCACCGTCCCCGCCTTGTAGCGCGGGTCCGCGCAGTCCCCGAGCACACCGGCACCAATCGACTGGTAACTCAGCGCATCGTCGCCCGAGCCAAAGCAAATCGTGCCCGTCTCGAAAAACAGCGCCCCATCCGGCCCCACCGTCGCAGTGGTATTGAGCACCGCCTTGCCACCCGGCACTGCTACAATGCCAGACCGCACCCCACGCACCCCAATCACCGTGCTGACGTCCGCGCTCTCGGCAATCGCAGGCGCATCATCCGCCACGCCCGCCGGGCGCACAAATCTCAAAACGTAGGTGAAGCTGCGCATCGTTATTTGCCCGCTGGGTTCACGGGTTGATACTCAAAGCTCGGGCCAACCGGGTGCGACAGGTTCAGGCCCGACATCATGTCGATGGCCTGCTGCCGTAGGGACATCATCGCTCCCAGCGTGCGGGGAAAGGTATTCGTCTCGCCGTTGAACAGCGCGTGCAGTCCCTTGAGCAGCGAGGTGTATGTGTAGTTGAAACTATCCACCGCGTGGATTTCCGCTGAGCCCTCCTTGTACAAACTGCGGGAGGGATCCTTCGGCACCTGAAACACCCCGGCGGGATCAAAGGGAATCTTTGCGCCCGCGTACAAAAACCGCATATCCGGCGGAGTGTCCGGCCCCGCCTCGGGATTCTTGATGAGCGTGCGCAGGTGATACAACTCCGCAAAGCGATAGTAGTGCGAAAGCTCGCCCTCCAAATCCAGCGGCGTATCCGGTGAAGCCCCCTCGCCCTGATCGATGATGATATCGATCGCCCGCACCGCCGTATCCACATTGGTCACAATCATCCCGTCACGATACGGCCCCTTCACCTGGTGCATCGGATCGCCGGTAAATGCCGAATCCCCCAACTGCCGGATTTGATCCTGAATCCCCGTGTAAAACTCCCCGATGGTAATACCCGGCACCACACTCGCGAGTTCCAGCACCGGAAACTCCAGTGGTTTCACCGGCTCCTCGATGTCCATGAATGTCGAAACCTGATCCTGTGAGTAAGGCGCAAGGTGCACCGTCAACTGGCTCTCCACGCCGCCGGGCAGCGGACCCGGGAATTTCGGAATGAAATCCGGCCCGTCGATTTTCGGGCTGCCACCCAGCGCGTTCAGCACATTGCACGCGAGGTTCATGTGCAGCATCTCCTCGATCACGACGGATTGGATGATTTCCGCGATGGCATCATTGGGCCCGGGCGCGCCCATCGGCCCAGGCTTCAGCGAATACATCGTGTAGAGATACAGCGGGATGGTGGAGTGCTCGAGTTCCACCGCCTTTTGCAGGAGAGAAAGCACATTCTCCTTGGACGCAGTCTGGAGCGCGGCGCGGTATTCAGGTTTGAGAAGGATCATGGCAAAAAGTGCGTGTTGGGGTTTGGACTATCGGCGGGCAAATTTCATCCGGGCCATTGCAGCCGCCTTGCCGCCACCCGGTTTGGCAGGCGCCTTCGGTGCCGCCACGGATTCCAGCGCTGCAGCTTGAGCACCAGAAGCGGGTGCCGATGTTCCTTTCAACGGCTTGCCGTCAGGGCCGGGATGATTCAGCCACGCCAAGATCGCCGCCCGCTTTGCCGGCGAGAGATCGCGCGTCACCGGCATCGCATTGGGGTCCGTGTCCGGCAGGCTGAATGCGAAACCCAGCATCCGCGCGTAATTGCACACATCATCGTAGTCCCCGAGATTAAGGAAGCGATTCATCACCGGGTAAAGATTCGCGTACTGCTGGAAGATAGGCTGCAGGCTGCCCCCGGGCGTCCCCAGCCACGCGGGCGGCGAGTCGGCCTTGAACGCGTCAAACACAAGCAGCGAAATCAAATCCCATGGCGCGAATGGATAGGCAGCCCCATACCCGAGCGTCTCCTCCAGCGCGCAGCGAATGCCGTAGACCTGCCCATCGATATAGCCGCGCGGATTGCGCGGATCGCTCGCTGCAATCGCAAACTGCACGACCCCACTTGCATCCGAGATCACCCGCGAGGAAAAGGTGAGCGCCGACTCCGGCACACCCACGGGCGGTTCACCGGGCCCGCCTTGCAGCCACGCTTGATCAAAAAAGCAGATCACCGGCGCATTCGGATACGGGGCCCCATACTGCGTCGTGAAAAGCCGCGCATGCACCAGCCACGTGCCCGCATCGGCATTCACCTTGGGAGTCAGCCGAAACACAAACTCGCCCATCCCCACATGCACGCCATTCGGCGGCTCGGTAATCGCAAGCAGCGGAGGCTTGCCGGCTGGCGTGGTAAAGAGCGCGAGCGGATTGCTCTTCAGCACCGTAAGCTCCTGCGCGGTCAGCGCGCGATCCGGCGGCAGCGCCACGACCCCGGCAGTCGTCTCATACCATCCCGCCTGCAGGTAAGGAATCGCCCCCAGCGAAGCCCACTGCGGATTGCCATTATTGTCATAGGAAGCCGGATACTCCAACGTCAGCGCGCCAAGATTAAAAAGGTCGGGCGTGCTCGCATTCGTTGGCAGCGCATTGCCTAGATCAACAAGGATTTTCCGGGTCGTCTCATCCAGCACCCCGGTGCAGTTGTTGATGCCATTCACCGGATTCGGAAAACCACCCCCGGCAAACTGCGCCATGAACTGCCGCCCAATCGTAAAGTGCTCCGGCTCGCTCGCCGTCGCCGGCCCGATGCTCCCCACCAGCCGCCCCCGGCAAAACTGCGGCCCCGTCGACGTCATGGAATACTGGTCCACATTGAACTTGATCGAGAGCAACCCCTCTGCCGACGCCGCCTTGAGCTGCTGCAGGAATGGCGAGCCGCTCACATCCCCCCACTCCACTCCCCGAATGACCGATTGAAAAGTAGCCCCAGCCGCGATGTCGCCGCTATTCCCCTGCGCTCGCGGCCAGATCCCCACGAACGGCGCGGGGTCCATCACCCCTCGCACCAGCGTGTTTCCAGCCTGATCGGCAATCCGCACCTGCAAACCGAAAACCGTGGAAACCATCTGCTGCTGCGGATCCAAGTCCACAAGCTTCGCAGGCGCACTGTTGTCCGAGTCAGCCACCATCATCGTCAAAACCGGATCCCCCGCCGCGACGGGCAGTCCATCTTTGCCAAAAGCCGACTTCACCTCGCAACCCAGCAGCCGCCACACGCCATCCCCAGTGGGATTCCACCACCCATTCAAAGCCGTCTGGCTCTGAGGCAGCTGATCCGAAGGCTGAAAAGTCGCATTATTAAAGTGCGTCACGTCATTATTGACCGTGGATACGGAAGCCTGGAATCGACCGCAAAAATGAAGACGAAGAGGATTGAGATAGCTCATGGGAAATATGCCTGCCGCTGGTTGTCTTGGGAACAACCCAAAGAAATCACAGCCCCTCCAACGTCGTCAAATAAATACTAAACAAGTTGTCACAATTCAACAACCACACCTTCATTCTGATGGTTCGAAGCGCCGTTTGGGTGAATGAAAACTCTCAACCCGCCACCTAACATTTCCCGGCCCGGAAGGTTCTCCTACTCTCCACAAACCGCGCTGGACAACCCGGTTTCCTCCGGTATATTCCGCGCCTCTTCCAGTATATTGCACATGCCTACCTCACAAGTTACACGTCGTTCCTTCCTTTCCACCGGGGCTGCCGGCCTCGCTGGCGCGGCCCTCATTTCCGGTTTTCCTCACATCGTCAATGCCCAGGCCGCCAAGGCCGTCCGCATCGGCCTCGTGGGCTGCGGTGGCCGCGGCTCCGGTGCCGCTGGCGATGCCTTGAAGGCTGATCCCGCCGTCGAACTCGTCGCCATGGGCGACATCGCGGGCGAGCGCCTTGAAACTTCACTCACCAATCTCGCCACCAAATACGGCGACCGCGTGAAAGTCGGCAACAACAAGTTCAGCGGCCTCGACGCCATCGACAAGGTCCTCGCCTGCGACATCGACATCGTCCTCCTCTGCACCCCTCCGGGCTTCCGCCCTGAGCACCTTCACAAGGCCATCAATGCCGGCAAGCACGTCTTCTGCGAGAAGCCCCTCGGCGTCGACGCCCCGGCCATCCGCAAGGCCATGGAAGCCGTGAAGAAGGCGAAGGAGAAGAACCTCGCCATCCAGAGCGGCTTCTGCTGGCGCGCCAATTTCGCGGAGCGCGCCATCTGGCAAAAGCTCCACGCGGGCGCCATCGGCGACATCAAGACCTACTACGGCACCTATCTCACCAACACCCCTTGGGTGAAGGCCCGCCAGCCCGGCTGGACCGACCTCGAATACCAGCTCCGCAACTGGATGTATTTCACCTG
>JAYUWZ010000624.1:0-3548 GCA_043753265.1 Verrucomicrobiaceae bacterium | reverse complement strand
GGCCATCAACCGCCACGGCACCATCTTCGGCTACACGATCGGCAACGACATGAGCTCCCGCGACATCGAGGGCGAAAACCCGCTCTACCTCCCGCAGGCAAAAGTCTACTCCGCCTGCTGCGGACTCGGCCCGGGCGTCGTGGTGCGCGAGCCCCTCCCCCGCGAGACAGCCATTGAGCTCCGCATTGCACGCGGGGGCGCAGAAATCTTCTCCGGCGCAACCTCGCTCACGCAAATGAAGCGCACCTTTCCCGAACTGGCCTCCTGGCTCTGCCGCGAAAACGAATTCCCCACAGGCTGCTACCTGCTCACCGGCACCGGCCTCGTCCCCGAGGGTGACTTCACCCTGCACCACGGGGACGAAATCGCGATCACCGTGGCGGGAATTGGGACGCTGTGGAATCGTGTGGCGTAGGGTGTGTCACTTAGTGGCCCGACGCTGTGCGTCGGTGTTTTTTACACTCTAAATACGATGTCATCTGAGAACCATAACACAGGCGTGATTGTTTGTGCGGGGATGAACCGGGACGTTCGATCTCGCGGCGAGCATCCGTATTCACGGTGGCGCGAAGCGCCTTTTAAAAACGCGTCATCCCGACCGAGGAACGAGCGGAGAATCGAAGATGGCGCCGGGGCGAAGGCGGGAGGCGCAAACCTCACTTCGTCGCGGTGTGCGCGGGGGGTGGAATAACCGTCCAAATTGGCGAAAAGCAGCATTCCCCTTAACGCTCATTTCAAACACCTTACACAAGTGTTCATTAGCAGGGAGCTTTAAGCGACTGAAGGACCCCGTGGAACTTCATGGTGATCTTATTACCTTTGAATTCGAACGGGATCTTTCAGTCGCTTAAAGCTCCATCAAGATGACATCGATTACGGGAGGTTTAGCGACCCGCCGACGCAGAGCGTCGGGCCACAATTCTACGCCTCCGTCCTCAAAAACTTCACCAAGTCCGCAACCTTTGGGCTCTTCGCACTGCGCACGTAGAAACCGCTCGTCGCCACGCCGATCTGCAGGCTCTCCGCGAGGCCCATGCCGAGGATGCGCCCGACGCAGAAGCCGGAATTGAAGTGATCCCCAGCCCCGGTGGTGATCTTTGGCTTGGGCGTAAAGGGTCCCACCACATGGGTCGCGCCATGTTTGTCCGCGGCGGCGGCAAATTCGACCGGGTGAACCACCACCGTATCGATCTTCAGCACCTCGCGAATGCGAGAGGCCGCGTGTGCCACGGTGCCCCAGGTTTCGTCCACGGGGCCGAGCCCGAGCACTTCGCTCACCTGCCGGGCTTCGCCGAGGTTGAGGCCGAGAATGACGCGGGAGTGTTTCTCATACTTGGCGATGAGTTTCAGCACCGCGAGCAGGTCTTCGCGGGAACGTTTGGCAGGGTCGGCCAGATCAAAGAATACCCAGCGACGCTCGCCGCCGACTTTCGGCAGCACGTTCGTGAGCAACTTTTGCAGCACCCCCGAGAGGTTTGTGAGCATCGTCCAGTTCACGATCGCGATGAGCCCGGAGTCCTTGAAAAGCTTGATGAGCTTGGCCTCGGGAATGTGCGCAATGAGATTCGCCCAGTTCACTTCCTTGAGGGACTGGTGCTTCCCAAACATCAGCTTTCCATCCTCAAATTCCAGCGCATCCGTGTAGCCTGGCTCCGCGATGGAGATGACCTTCACGCGAGTGGCGAAATCGTCGAACACCGGGTGCAGCGCCGGCTTGCCGAGGCAGCCGAGATACGTGAGCGGCAGGCCAGCGGCGCTCAGTGCATTGGCCATGATTGGGCCATTGCCGCCCAGCTTCACCATCTGCTGCGCGAATTCGAAATTGGCGCTGATGCCCGAGGCGGCGGTGACACGCTGGCCCCACTCGCTCATGCGCGGATAGGGGTCATACTTCACGGGTGACTGGCGGGTCTTTACGACTTGCAGGATCGTATCCACAAACCCGTCGAAGCCAACAACGGTGTTTGTTTTGGCCAGTGCGGGAGCGAGTTTGCGGAGTTGGTCGGCGGTGGATTGCGCGAGAGTGACGGACATGCGCGCGCGGTTTATGACACCGCTTGCCTTGTGTCCAGTGGGGACACGGAAATTCGCAGTGCCTCGCCATGCACGGGAACTCAAAATTCACCTCGTCCAACGCGCCTCTCGAAACGTTTATTACTTGCTGTTCCACGCTGCCAGATGACTTTGTGTCTGCACTGCGGAACCGCTCGAAACCATGGAGAATCTCAACGAACTCAAACTGCCGGAAAGGGTGCCGCTGATGATATTCTCCACGGCGCTCATCTTTCCGAATACCGTGCAGCCCCTGCGCATTTTCGAGTCGCGCTACCGGGCCATGCTGGAGTGGGCCCTGGAGCGTGACCGCATGTTTTGCCTCACGCAACTCCAACCCGGCGCGGAGGATTCGTTTGAGGAGGATGACTTCTATCATACCGCCGGGCTCGGCCTCATCCGGGCCTGCATGCGGCTGCCCGATGAAACCTCGCAACTCCTGCTCCACGGCATGGCCCGCGTGCAGTTGTCCGATCTCGAAATGGAAGGCCCCTTTTGGACCGCAAAAATCACCGTGATGCGCGACCACGGCCATACGGATGCCGACAACGCCTCACTCATGGACGAAGTCCGCACCCTCGTGCTCACCTCCGCCTCGCAGGCCGGGGAGGTGCCGGAGGAATTCACCGAACAGCTTGAACTCATCCGCGATCCCGGCGTGCTGTGCGACTCGATCGGCAATGCCCTGGTGACCGATCCCCTGCTCCGCCAGGAACTGCTCGAGGAAGAGGATGTGACCGACCGGTTGCGAAAATTGCGCAAGATGTTGAAAGCCGATCTGGCGCTTTGAGCGCGGGCGCGCTAACACGCGCGCCCCTATGCAAACACTCAAACTCGGAATCATCGGCGGCGGTCTCATGGGCCGCGAGATGGCCAGCGCCATCGGCCGGTGGTGCGCACTCACCGACGCCCCTGTGCGGCTGGAACTCACCGCCATCTGCGACCTCTCGGAAAAAGTGCGCGACTGGTTCCACAATGTTCCCTCCGTCACCCTTTTCACCGCCGACCACAAGGAACTCCTCGCGAGCGATGTGGACGTGGTCTACGTGGCCGTGCCTCATCACTTGCACGAGTCGCTCTATCTCGACGTCCTGCGCGCGGGCAAAGACCTCTTTGCGGAAAAGCCCTTCGGCATCGACCTCGCCGCTGCGAAGAAGATCCGAGACACCGCGAAAGAGCTGGGCCGTTTCGTCCGCTGCTCCTCCGAGATTCCCTTTCTGCCCGGCGCGCAAAAGGCGATCCGCTACCTGCGCAACGTGCCCCTCGGCCACATTCTGGAGATCCGCAGCGGCTTCTGGCATGCCAGCGATCTCGACCCCACCAAGACGATCAATTGGAAGCGCCAGGTGAAATTCTGCGGCGAAATCGGCGTCATGGGCGACCTCGGCATGCACGCCGTCCACGTGCCTTTCCGCCTCGGCTGGAAGCCCTCGCGCGTCTACGCGCAGCTTCAAAAAATCTACACCCAGCGCCCGGACGGCAAGGGCGGCATGGCC
>JAYUWZ010000623.1:0-3550 GCA_043753265.1 Verrucomicrobiaceae bacterium | reverse complement strand
CCGTAAAGTGCGCCCCGCCACCAAGTCGAGGTGAGGGGGCAGGTGCCGGAGGTGCATTGACCGAAGTATCCGAGAGCCGCACCGAGTATCGCACCGATCAGGATGGCAAGAAGTAGTGACCCGTAGGCGTGCAGGAATGACATTTTCATTGGTGGTAGATTTGGAATCTGATTTTCCTATCCCCCCGCTCGCGCATTTCGCGTTGCGGAGAAAATGGAGTTGCGCTAATAATATGACCATATAACCGAATAGTTGTTCAGTCAAATCTCAAATTTCCTGTGCCCACTTCTAAAACCCGCTCAGCCGTTCTTTCTCCCGAGGCGCTCGAACTTGTTGCCGCCCGCTTCAAGCTTCTTGCCGAACCAATGCGCCTGCGCCTGCTTCAGGCGCTCCACGATTGCGAACGAAACGTTACGCAACTCGTCGAGGCAAGCGGCGCCACCCAGGCGAATGTTTCAAAACATCTTGGGCTTCTTTGCGACGCTGGTATTCTCCGTCGGCGCAAAGAGGGCATGCATGTTTTCTACGCGATAGCTGATCCCATGGTTTTTGAACTTTGCACCCTCGTCTGCTCCCGCTTGCAGGATGACCTGGCCCGCAAGGTCACACATTTGAGGGGTTCCTGAAATGGAGCGGGGGTTGGCCGTGACCGACGTGGCCCTACGACCGACACATCATTCGCGGAAAATAACGAGGGACGCGCGCGCAGTAGTTCAGGTATTCGGAAAAGCGCCCACGAAGCAGGCGCTCCTCGTGGAGTGCTTTGGCGTGAAGGTATAGCTCGAGTGCGGTCGCGGGTCCAAGTGCACTGCTGCTACTCCAGAGGAGTGCCCAGCCAAATCCCATGGCCATTACGCTTGCGTAAAGCGGATGGCGTACCCGCGCGAACATTCCATCCGTAACAAGCTCGCCATCGGCACGCGGCGCGGGCAAAGGTGTAAGATTACGGCCAAGGCTTCGCACGCCCCCGAGCCCGGTCCAAGCGGCATAGAGCAGCATTACGATGCCACCAGCCACGGCCACAGGGACCGGTTTTGGACTATGGTGGCACGGCGCGACCACCGCTACTGCACCTAGCAAAACCATCTGCCCGAAAACCCAACCGATGCCACGCGAGTTGGAAGGCTCAGCGCTCATGGCGGTGGTCGGACTCTGCCTCGGCTTCATGAAGGAGGTGAATTTGCATGGCGCGTGCGAAAGCTATCCGCCACTCTTGATGTAGGCGAAGCCTTCCTCTTGTTTGCGAATCACTTCGCTGACGCCGGAATCAACGGTGGTGGACACCTCAACCAAGTCCTTCTTTTCCAGCTTCTCGCGTTTCATCGTGTTCTCGCACGCCGCGAAGACCACGCCAGCACCGTGGAGTTGATCGAGTTTCGTTTTCAGCTCCGAGTTTTCGGCTGAGGTCTTCGCGAGCAGCATACCGATGCCTTTGCCATGGGTTACGACTGCGATCTTCGTCGTCTTCACACCGAGCGCTTTTTGGACGTTCTCTACGTTGCGCAGTGCGCTCTGCCATTTCTCCGCGCCGTCGATGGAGACTTCAAAGACGACTTTGTGCATCTTGTCGGCAGTCGGTTTTTCAGGTTTGGCGGTCATGGTGGCTATCGGTAGTGCGGCAAATACCGCGACAGCTAGGGTTTTCAGCAGGGTTCTCATGGTTTTGTTTACGTTCAGGTTTTTGGTGAATGAGCAGACGCTAGCGGATGACCACTTCGATCGGGAGCCAGTGGTGAATGAGGTAACTGCCGCAATCGTAGTGGTGCGCTGCAGGCTGGGTGCGGCCTTTGGAGTCCGTGGCGCGCGCCATCAGCACGACTTTACCGGGAGTCGCGGGTATCGCCCACTCGTAATCCCAAAGCCGCCAGGCATTGCGCAGCGAATCTCCGAGCAAGCACGCATCATTCCATGTCGCACCCTCGTCGGTACTTACTTCGACCTTTGCAATCTCAGCCTCCGGCGTCCATGCCGCGCCATGCACGCGATATGTCTGCCCTGCGGGCACGGCCTCTGCAAACTCGGGCCGCGCAATCTGCGCTTTCACGCGCATCTCGGTGATTGGCAGCAAAGTTGGTAGTGTTGTTGTTCCTCGCTCCCAATAAGCGTAATCTATCGTTTGGTAGTAGCCGTGATAGGGCTCGCCGCTCACGGCGATCCGCGCCAGCCACTTCACCGCAGCCATGCCATACCAGCCTGGTACTACGGCACGCAGGGGAAAACCGTGCGCGGGCGTCAATTTTTCGCCATTCATCTGGAGGGCGAGAAGCACGTCCTTGGTCGCTTTGGTCAGCGGCAGACTGCGCGCATAGTGAATCTTTCCCGACGGCCGCGGAGGTTCCTTGATCTGGCCCGAATCTGCTCCTTGAAGAATTATCTCGCATGCCGAGGCTTGAACTCCCGCTCGCGCCAGCACGGCGGCCAGCGGGACACCAGTCCACTCCGCATTGCCGACTGCGCCGCCCTCCCATTGTGCGCCGGCGCGCTGCGGCTCGAGGAAAGCCCTTCCATTTCCTGCGCATTCCATGGTGACGGTGATCGTGCGCGTCTCCATTTCGGCCAACTCTGCGTAGCTCAGTTCCATTGGATTTTCGACCTCGCCCTCGATCTTTAGCCGCCAAGTTTCGGCATCAATCTCGGGGATCGGATGATGGCACCGCACGTAGAATCGTTCGACAGGCGTAATGAAGCCGTCGACGGAACCAAACGGCATTTCAAGGTTCACCGGGTACTTCTCGCGCAAGATCATCCCGCCCGACGAAGTATGTTTGTCGGCGCGTGCCAAATTGTCGGAACTTCGATGCTTCATCTCGATGTGCTGTCTAGAATTACTGCGCCTTTGACGTTGCGCCATCTATGCGCGCAGACCGTATCGCCATCCATCCGCCCACCATCATGACTATTCCCGAACCGAGGAAGGCGTAGTCGAATACTGACTGGCCATGGCTTTCGAGAACGTGGTGAATGTTCAAAATGTGATGGTTGATGATTCCTTCGACGAAATTGAAGAGTCCTCATCCGACGAAGCATGCGCCAACAAGTGTTTTCACGGGCTGATTGGGTTTTTCGGGGCTGGGGTCATCGGTTGCTTTTCGAAATGACGACCGACCTTCAGCCACTCGAAGTGGTAGGCTGCAATGGCCAGGAGCAAGACAGGGAAGAGCGAAGCAATCGCAAGAAGTGTTGTCCAGAAGTCGCTCCCGAAGATGCCAGCCCGACCTTGTTCCCCCGTCTCGGTATTGCAAATCGGACATACCGCGGACGCCATTGGAAACAGAAACGCGCAGGAGATGGTGGGACCTCGAACCGCCATGCAGCTTAGGCGTGGAAATTGTATCATCGCCCTGCTCCCTGCCGCCCAATGCGCGCTTTGTGCTCTTCCCCCATGCATAGGAAGGGGGCGGCGAGCTTGGAATATCTGAGGCATGCATAGGTTAGCGGGCGGTGAAATATTGGAGCGCGTACAGCCCGGCAGTCAGGAGCAGAGCAAATCCAAGGACGAAAACCCCGCGTGGAATATGGAGAAGGTCGGGCAGCATGACTTTGCCTTTGT
>JAYUWZ010000622.1:0-16336 GCA_043753265.1 Verrucomicrobiaceae bacterium | reverse complement strand
GCACTCGCTGTCCGCTGGTTATCCCCGCTGAGCATTACGATTTCTTCAATGCCAGCGGCGTGGAGTTCTCTGATGGCTTGGGCCGCGTTAGGACGAATGGTGTCTCCGATGGCCAGGATGCCAAACACTCTGCCCTTCGCGGTCGCGGACGCGAGTTCGCCCACCACCGCCACGCTCAGGCCTCGTGCTTCAATCCGCTCCAGGGCTTCTTCGAGTTGGGGCGTACAGACTCCCAGCTCATGTGCAAATCGATGGTTGCCGATAAAACAGTGACGTCCATCGACCGTGCCTTCCGCTCCGCGTCCTGTCTTCGCCGCGTAATTCGTTCCACGGGGGAAGGAGATTTGCTCAGCCTTTGCGTACTCCGTAACGGCCCGGGCGAGGGGGTGCTCTGAATGAACATCAATGGCGGCGGCAATCGTCACCACCTCTTGCGCTGTCGCGCTCTCCATCGTCACCACTTCCATGACTCGCGGTCGTCCCTCCGTAATTGTTCCGGTCTTATCGACGGCAAGCGCCCGCAGTTTTCCAACACTTTCCAGATAGGCGCCGCCCTTAATCAGCACGCCGGCGCGCGCCATCGCCGTTAGACCGGATACAATGGAGACGGGCGTGGCGATCACCAATGCGCACGGACATGCGATGACCAATAAGACCAGCGCTCGATAAATCCAATCCGCCCATGCGCCGTAGCCGAGCAGTGGAGCTGTCACTCCGACGAGGATGGCCAGAACCATCACCGCCGGCGTGTAATAGCGCGCAAAGACATCTACAAATTTCTGCGTCGGCGCTTTCTGCGCCTGCGCTTCGCTGACCAGTTGGACGATTCGCGAAAGCATCGAATCGGCGCTCACTTTGGTGACGCTGATTTCCAGAGAGCCTTCTCCATTGATGGTGCCCGCGAAAACGGGGTCTCCCGTGTTCTTCTCGACCGGCAAGGACTCCCCAGTAATCGGTGCTTGGTTGACTGCCGAAGCACCACTCGAAACTTTTCCGTCGAGCGGAATTTTCTGCCCGGATTTTACGGCAATCGTGCTTCCGACATCGACCTGGGAAACATCCACTTCTTCCCATTGGTCGCCCCGCTTAACGACCGCCGTGGTGGGTGCCAGCGCCAACAGCGATTCCACCGCCCGCCGCGCCCGCTGCACCGTGAATGCCTCCAGAAGTTCGGACAGGCCAAAGAGGAACGCGACCGCCGCACCTTCCGCCCATTCGCCGATGATGGCGGCGCCCACCACGGCCACCACCATAAGCAGATTCATGTCGGGGGCCATTCGTCGAAGGGCCGCAAGCGCTTTTGGAAAGATGAGCGAGCCACCCGCCAATATGGCTGCTGCGTACACGCAATTCACCACCGGCCACTCCGGCATTCCACACCAGCCAAGAACGAGACCTAGTCCGGTCAGCACGCCCGCGGCGGCCACCAACGCAGTTCGCGCCTGCTGGGTGTTCACTTTTGGAGCCTCCGAATCCAAGGTTCGAGCCGTCATGCCTGTCGGCGCAATGGCTGCGATCAATTCCGCGGGAGCTACGCTGGTTTCGTGCGACACGGTCACTCGGGAAGTCATGAGATTTGCCTGTAGTCCTTTGACGCCAGGCAGGGGCAGGAAAACACGTTCCAGGGCGGCAATTTCGTCGGGACAGTCCATCCCTGTGATCGCCAGCGTGGTCGTGGATGAACCGGCTTCGCCGACCATGCGGGGCGGGTCCGTGTGGCCGGATGGCGCGCAGCTTCCGCAGCCGTCGGTTTCTTCGTGTTCGTGTTTCATAGAATTCACCCCCCTGCAATTTGTCGCCGCGGGAGACGCCTGCGGGGCAATCAGCCCCGCAGGCATCTCAGCACCAACCTTACACGAATAGCCTACTCGTCACACGTGCAGGTGTATTCGGGCAGCGAGCAGCCCTTGCAGATATGCGTTTCCAGCTTGATTCGGAAATTCTTCGGCTTCGCTTCCGCAGTCGTCTTCGCTTGCACCACGATCTGATAGCCTTCGCCATCGGGTAGCGGGGCCTTCGATACCAACAGGTCCCCCTTCTTCTCGAATTCGAGCTTGGCCTTCCCGCTTTTAGCTTCGGCGGTAGCGGTGACCACTTGCTTGTCGGCCGATTGCTTCTTCCCCGCAGCATCGTAGAACGCGATGCTAACGGTGCGGTCTTTCTCGACGAGAAACTCGGCGTTCTGGCCTTCCAGTTCGAGAATCCGGCCCTTGCGGGGACCGGCTTTCACTTTGGCGTCTGCCAATGCCGGAGAAACGGCGATAGCGAGGACGGTAAGGATGCGGAGTATTGTTTTCATATGCTGACTGGTTCCGGTGCTGTTGGTGTTTTGCTTTTGCGCTCAAGCCATTCGTAGAGCACCGGCACTACGAGTAGCGTGAGAAAAGTTGAGGTTACGATTCCGCCGATGACCACGGTCGCAAGCGGACGTTGGACTTCAGCGCCAGCTCCCGTGGAGATCGCCATGGGAACGAAGCCCAGCGAGGCTACCAGAGCCGTCATGAGCTTCGGACGCAGGCGGGTGAGTGTGCCTTCCACCACGGCTTCGCGCACCTTCCGGCCCTGTTCCCGTAACTGGTTGATGAAGCTGATCAGCATGATGCCGTTGAGTACGGCAATGCCACTGAGTGCGATGAACCCGACCGCGGCGGAAATCGTGAACGGCATTCCTCGAAACCACAGCGAGAAGATTCCTCCCGTCACGGCGAGAGGAACGCATAGGAAAATGAGGAGAGCCTGGCGAAGCGAACCGAAGCTCAGGAAGATCAGCACGAAAATGATCCCCAACGCTACCGGAACTACGACGGCGAGCCGCTGTCTCGCCTCAACCAGGTTTTGGAATTGTCCACCGAACTCGAAATAGTACCCGTCCGGGAACTTCACCTTTTCGTGGAGGGCTTTGCTCGCGTCTTGGACAAAGCCAGCCGTGTCTCGTCCCCGGACGTTGATGAGAATACTGACGCGCCTTTGCGTGTCTTCCCGGGCGATCTGCACAGGCTGCTCTACCAACTTCACTTTCGCCACTTGCCCTAGCGCGAGCAATCCGCCTTCCTCGGTCCGCAGCGGCAGCCGTTCCATGGCTGCGAGATCGTTTCTCCGGTCGTCGGCAAGTCGCACCGTGATCGGAGTCCGTCGATTTCCCTCTACTAGCGTGCCGACTTCCTTTCCGGCGAGGGCCGTTTCCACCAACCGGTTGAGGTCATCGGCGTGGACATTGAATTTTCGCAGTGCTTCCCGATCCGGTTGAATCTCGACCATTGGGTTCTTTCCGATGCTGTCGAATTCCGTTTCCCCGCCGCCTGGGATATTCACCAGTACCTCGCGCACTTCCCCGGCCAGCCTCTCCATTTCGTCGTAACTGTCCCCGAAGATTTTGCACACCAGATCCGCGCGAGCACCCGCCATGATTTCGTTGAAGCGCATCTGAATGGGCTGGGTAACCAACACATTTTGTCCCGGAACTTGGTCGAGGAGTGCTTTCCGCATTAGGGCTCCAAGCTCTTCCTTGCTGATCTTGCGTCCCTCCAACGCCCGCCATTGGTCCACGGGCTTTAGCATGATGTAGGTGTCAGACACATTGGGATTCATCGGGTCGGTTGCGACCTCCGCCGTTCCTATGCGCGAAAAGATTTCTTTGATTTCCGGGAACTGTGCGCGAAGCACCTTCTCACTTTGTTCCTGCAACGCTAACGAGGAGGAAAGCCCGGCGCTGCTGCTGCGGATCAACTGGAAGGCAAAGTCGCCTTCGTCGAGTTGCGGAATAAATTCAGAACCAAGGCGCGTGAATAGCACGAGCGACCATGCAAACAATCCAAGCATCGGCAGAACGATCAACCAACGGAAACGCAGACCGAAGTTGAGCAGCGGCGCATAGATGCGCTTCGTGAGGCTGACCAGCCAGTTGTCTTTCTCCCGGATCTCCCCGCCGAGCATGTAAGAACAAAGGACCGGCATAAGTGTCAGGGCCAGCACCAGCGAGGCGCCCAGGGCCAGCATCACCACAAAAGCCATTGGCCGGAACATTTTCCCTTCGATGCCCTGCAACGCGAGGATCGGCACATACACCACGGTGATGATAAGGACTCCGAAGAACATGGGCTTGGCCACTTCTTTTGCCGAGCGGAGCACTTCCACTTGTCGTTCCGAAGGCGTGAGTTTCCGCCCGAGAGTGTGTTGGCGCTCACCTAAGTGCCGGACGATATTCTCCACCATCACGACAGCGCCATCGATGATCAGTCCAAAATCGATGGCCCCCAGGCTCATGAGGTTGCCACTCAGCTTCCACTCCACCATTCCGATCATGGCCATCAACATCGACAGCGGAATGACCAGCGCGACGATGAACGCGGCTCGGAAATTTCCAAGTAACGCGAACAAGACCACCACCACGAGGATCGCCCCTTCGCCCAGGTTGCGTTCCACGGTGTGGATGGTTCGGTTCACCAAATCGCTGCGATCATACAAGGGCCGAATCACAACTCCGTGCGGGAGTTTCTCCGAGACCTTCGCGAGTTGGTCGCGGACTGCTTTCGCTACCAGTCGCGAATTCTCACCAGCGAGCATAATGGCCGCGCCAACGAGCGCCTCCTCCCCGTTGTCAGTGCTGGCACCGGTGCGGAAACTGGAGCCCAGTTCGACACTGGCCAGTTCGCCTAGGAGGATGGGTCTCACGCCACCGGCAAACTTGAGCGGGAGCTTGGCAATTTCGTCCATGTTCGTCACGCGGCTGGCGGCACGGACGATCAGTTGTTCACCTCCAATCTCGACGTACCCACCTCCCGCGTTGTGCGTGTTTTGCTCAACAATTTCCGCTAGAAGGTCGAGCGAAAGTCCCGCCGCCGCGAGTCGGGCTGGGTCGGGGTGAATGACAATCTGGCGCTCGTACCCCCCACTCGTATTGACTTCTGCAACGCCCGGTGTGCCTCGCAGAAGCGGCTTCACTTGGTATTCCTGAATCTGCCGCAGTTCCATCAACTGCTCTTTCCGAGTCTTCGGCTTGTTCGGTGCGTCCGGCGCGTAGTCGAGGCTGTAGTAGAAGATTTCGCCGAGCCCGGTCGCGATCGGAGCGAGCTTCGGAGAAAGGTTCGGCGGGAGTTCATCCAAGACGCCTTGCAGTCGCTCCGTGACAAGCTGTCGCGTCCGATAAAGGTCCACTCCGTCGCGGAAAGTCATCGTCACCTGCGAGAGCCCGAATTTTGAGAGCGACCGCAGTTCGACCATGTCAGGCAGTCCCGCCATTTCGCTCTCGATGGGAAAGGTCACCAGCTTTTCGACTTCCTCCGGTGCCAAGGCGGGCACGGCCGTGTTAATCTGAACCTGCGGGTTCGTGATGTCCGGGACGGCGTCAATCGGGAGCCGGAGCGCGGCCCATATTCCTACCCCGATGAGAATTAGGGTAGCCAGGATGACTGCGGCTCGCTGCCGCATGACTGCTTCGAGCAAACGGTTCATTTTAGTGTCCGCACGTGCATGCCTTCCCGCCGCGCAGAATCTGCAATTCGGCAAGCCATAGTGACATCACGGGAGAGACCACTACTTGGTCGCCCGTGTAGAGGCCGTCTGCGATCTCCACGTGATCGTCGCTGATTGCCCCGACTTTAACCGGCGTGCGTACGTAGAATTCTCCATTTACCGCGTAAACAAATGTCCCCTCCGCCGTCTTGAGCAGCGCGGAGCGGGGGATAGATGCCACCGCTTCTCCAACTGCTCCCCGAAACGTCGTCGCCACTCGCGCGCCGGCTGGAAACGCAGAGGCAGGTTCGACGACGATCTCGAAATCGCCCAACGTCGCATAGGGCACCTTCTCTTTCCGCTTAACCGTGCCTTTCAGTTCCGCTTCGCCCGCGAGTTGCAACGTGACCGGCATTCCGGGTTCAACGAGTTTGGCTTGGTCAGCGGTCAGCCAGCCTGAAAGCTCTTGCTGGGACGCCGAGAGGGAAACGGTGAACGAGGGCGCGACTTTCTTTTCCTCCACTTCCGCGACCTGTAGCCCAATCGATTTCTTCATGGTGTCGGTGAGCGTCAGACCATTGTCCTTCTTGAATTGGGCGCCGTTTTCAGGGGGACGTTCCGTCGTCTTCGCTTCTGCGGGACCGCACCCACTGAGGAGTGCGCTGGCGGCGATGGCGGTAAGGGTAAGCAGAATGATTTTCATGGCGTTCATTTCTTCAGTTTCGCTCCGGTAAGTAGTTCGATTTCCGCCAGCGCATTCATCGCGTCGGCTTGGGTGGAGTAGATGGCTTCTAAGGCGTCCAGATAACTCGACTGCACCTCTAGGTACGTGGCGAGTGGCACTGCCCCGAGCCGGTAGTGCCGGTCGGCGAGAGAAGCCGCTTCGCGAAGCTGTTCGGCGACCTTGGGGTTCCATCGCTCCATCTCCTTGCGGTGAAGGTTATAGGTCGACGCATTCTCACGCAGTCTCCGCTCCACGTCGCGTTGCGCGACCCGCAGGGACGCCTGCGCCTGGAGCTCGCGCGCTTTCGCCGTCAGGATGTTGCCTTGGTTCCGGTTCCACAGCGGCAGTGGTACCGAGACGCCGATGCCGGCCGTGGTTTCCCGTTCTCCGGCCGATTCTCGGGTGAACTGCGGTCCTACTGTAATACTCGGCCAGGCTTCGTTCTCCGTCAGTTTCACTTTGAATCCCTGTTGTGTCAGTTCGATCTCTCGCTGGCGCAGCTCGAAGTTGCCTCGTGCCGCCCGGCGGATGAGCTCGTCGACGCTCGGAATGTCGGAGAAGGTCACGGCACTCTCCGCGATCACCAACGGCTCGCCGATGGGGCGCCCTCGCAACTGATTCAGTTCGAACAGCGTTCCTTGGGCGCTCTGCGCCGCCTCACTTGCCGACCGCCGCAGTTTGATCACCGATGCCTCGATGGCTCTTGTTTCCAAGAGGGGCGCCACACCGGCCGGTTCTCGCTGAACCAGCGTTCCCACCAATTCCTCGCCACGCGTTGCCACCTCGGCTGCCGCCGCCTCGCGTCGCTGCGCCGCGAAGAGCGCATATCCCTTTTGGCGGATCTGCGCCGCCAATGCCGCGCGAAATTGTTCCAACCCCGCTTCCGCCAACAGCACGCTCCGGTCCGCGATGGCTTTGCGGAGTGCGATCCGGCCCGGCCACTCAAAGGTCTGTTGCATCGAGACAGCCCACGCGGTGCCTTCTGCGGAGATGTCTCCACGCACGCGCTTGCGCCCAATCTCCGTCGAAAGTTCGGGATTCGACCACGCCCCGGCAGTCTTCCGCTCGCCTTTGGCGGCGGCGATCTCCGCTTCGTAAAATTTAAGCTCGGGATTCTCCGCCAGCGCCTGCGTGACCAGGGCTTCGAGGGTGAGCGTGGATGGTCTCTTGTCGTCAGCCGCTCTTAGGCCGACGGTGATAATGAGGAAAAGGATGAAACAGGTTGGAAATCGCATGGTGGGTAAAGGTCGCGGGAAGCACGAAGGAACACGGGAGCGCGAAAGCGCGCCGTGAGAGGGCGAGGAAGCCGAACCAGACTTGGCTCAGACTTTAAGCGATCAGGGAAGGCCCGCGCACCGGCAGGGCCATGGAAACAATATCACGCGTCGCGTGCGGTGGACTGGGAGGGGGCAACGGCGGAGGTTCTGAAAGCAATCCCTCGCAGCGTTCCGCCAATCGGCGCAAATTTTCCGCAAAATCCGCCAGTTCCCGCCAGCTCGCCGTTGGCACGGTCGCCGGCATCAAAGCGGCAAGATTCACTCCAGATTCCAACGTGGCGCACGGGGCGCAATCCTGTGCTGGGCACGTTCTCTGTTGCTTCGGGACAGATTCCTCGTCCTCACATTCTGCGTCATCGCACTTGGTCGACTCTCCGCCGCACCCGTCTGCTTCAGGCTCGCAAACGCAGGCCGCCGGAAACACTCCCGGCCACGTCGACGCGAGCAGGCAACTGTTGGTCATCGGGACCCACAGCAACGCCAGCAGCAGAGCAAGAGCGGCACGGAACGCACGCATTGGAATCTCTGATAGGTCGGAAATGGCGCTTTGGCAAGTGCCGTGGGCTGAACGGCCAGCGCACAAGGCTTTGTTGACATGCGCGAAATTGGGCATGAGCAAACGGACCACCTTTGAAAAACTGAGCGACATCCTCATCGAACAACTCGGCGTCGAACCAAGCGAAATCGACACTGACTCCCGGATCGTTGAAGACCTTGGCGCCGACAGCCTCGACATCGCCGAGATCATCCTGGCCATCGAGCGCGAATGGAACCTGGAGATCGATGAAACCACAGCCGAGGCCGTGATCACCGTCGCTGATGTGGTCGCCCACATCGACTACCTCTGCCTGTGAAAACGATCAGCGTCGTAATCATCGAGCATCGTCACTCGACCATCTCCGAAGCCGAGGCCGACCGCATCGCCGTCGAACGCATCCGTCACCACTGCGACCTCCAAGGCGCCACCCACATCGACCAAAACGGCAACCTCTGCCGCGAAGATGAAATCCGCGCCGGCGGCCACTCCTCCTGGGAAACCAAAATCCTCCGCCCCGCCACTTCTCTCGACCACGCCGCGTTCGCGGTCGTCGAGTGGATATTGCAGCTCCGATAGGAGGAAGGTCCTCTTTCAATCAGCCCCTCGCAGTTCCCGTCTCCGGCTTCCCGAATTGTTCAATTGTCCAGTCGCGGCGAAATTCTGCAACATGGCGTCACTCGATCGAGAAAGCATCTCTTTCATCTTGGGCGTATCGGCGAAGGCTTTGAATAAATCACCTTCAAAGACTCCGGCATCGACCAAGCGGCGTAAGTAACGTGACGAATCCCAAGTGGGCAGTCGGGCCACGTTGCGACGGACGCGTTGCAGTTCGTGAGGAGAATCTGGCTTCCATCGCCCACCGCGCTTCGCCGCCAACACGAGACATTCGACCGCCGCATCGGCGGACTGGGAGCGAAAGAAAGGATCGATGGCATAGGTGAAGCTCCTCATCAGAGAACGCATCGGATTACCGTCCGCATTTCCGCCGTTTGGGTCCGCACCCGAATCCAGCAAAAATTTCACGACGTTTGGTTCCCGGCACATCCAGCATCCGGCAAGTAGTCGAGTGGGATCGTCTCGCTTGGGATCGGTCCCAAATTTTTTGACGATTTCGAATTGTCCATAGGTCAAAGCATCCTGCAGTGCCGTCCCGAGGTCCTCCTCATCGATAGTGAATCCATCGATATTTGGAACCTCTGTCCGAGGATCGGCCCCCGCCCACATCAAAAGACACACCCATTTCAGATTCCCTTCGCGGGCATGTCTTCGGAGAGCCATATTCGCCTGCCGCCGCGCATCAGGGATTCTGTCACGGATCGACATGTAAATCCCGAGGAACTCCCGATGACCGTATTGGAGTGCATAAGCGATTGGCCATCCAGACATGTCTCGCCCCCGATCAATGAACCAGCGCACAATCGCTGGATTTCGGCAGCACATCACCGATTCCGTATCCACGGCTTCCAGCTCTGCTCCATAGGCCGCCAGCAATTCGATCAGATCCAGACGGCTCATGTTCATCGCCGTTCCAAGTCCGCGATTTTTCTCCGCTTGCTCAACGCCGGTCCGGAGAAATACCTCCACCATACTGTGAAAGCCGCAGTCGAGGGCGGCTCGAAAGGGCGTCACCACGTAGCGCCCGGGGCCGGGCTCGTGAGGCTTCCCTGCAGCGAGCCAATCACTGACTTCGAAAAGCTTCCCTGCTCGGCAGAGCACAACGAGCACTTTCAATTCGTCCGGCAGCTTGGTTGCGAAGCGCGCCATGAGATAAATTTGGCTCCGCCAGCCTGAACTGTCACGGATTGAATCAGGCTGGCTTCGCTGCTTGTTGGATAATTCCTTCCGCCGGGTCTGGAACAGTGAACTCTCGAATGAACGGATATGGACCTCCGAATTCAACCGCTACTGGATCGAACGGCCCGTCCAAATCAGGTTGCGGATAACCAGTTTCGAAAGGCGAAAGATTCTCCGTCTCACTCTTCGCCCACACCAGCCAGGCTTGTTGTTCCGGTGTCAATTCGCCTTGCTGGGTGTCTTTCCATCGCCGCTCAGCTGCAGAGATGAAGTCTTCGGCCGTCCGATAAATGCGCCACCACCCAGCGGCTCGCACCAAGGCACGGCGGCGCGCGATCGCAACACTCCTAAGAGCGGCAGCATGCTTTTGCTTTGCCTCCTCCTGCTTCCGGACATCCTCTTTCGCTTCCCATTCGATGCGGTGCTTCTCGGATTCCACCCGCCATCGTTCCAAATCAATCGCATGTTGCAGTCGCCGCTTCTGCGCATCGACAAACTGCTGGCGAATCCAAGCTACGATCTCGGCCACCGTTTTTTCCAGTGAACCGCCCTTCTTTTCGACCCACACCTTTTTGGTCTCATCGTTGAACCGGCGAGTCTGCATGGAGAACTTGAGCCGACCCGACACACCATATGGCAACGAATAGGAATAAGGGTAATCGATCTCTTCCCGCTCACGGCCTCCGTCGCGTCGGAGAAGCACCTCCTCGATTTCCACGTATACCCGGTCCTGCCCCTTCCGGAACTGCCCACCGCCATAGCGCCCAAGTGCTCTGGTGAAATAGATGCCGAAGGGTTCAACTCCTTTCAAAATGACGTGAAAAGCCTTCGCGACACGGTGCGCCAGAACTTTGGAAACCGCCGTCTCCGGCAGAGGCCCTTCACGCACCTCCGCCCGCTTATAGGATTCACGTTTGGCGCTCTTGATGGCCTTTAGCAGAT
This sequence comes from Verrucomicrobiaceae bacterium, assembly GCA_043753265.1. GTDB lineage: Bacteria > Verrucomicrobiota > Verrucomicrobiia > Chthoniobacterales > Chthoniobacteraceae > SXWH01. The sequence continues at coordinate 5,610 of JAYUWZ010000622.1, read as the reverse complement.
CAGCCGCCAGCGGATGTAGCGTCGCTCCGTCGTCAGGCAGGCGTAATATCTTTGGCCCCGGCTTCTGCACAATTTGCTCCAAAACCGCATTCGCCTGAGGCGGCAGCGGCTGTTTCTTCGGCGTCTGCCCGGCGGCAACCCTCGCCCAATACCCGAGCGACGGCTTCGGCACCTTCAGCCTCCTGCACTGCTTCGCGATTGCCACATCCGACACCCTGAACTCCACCGCCAGCTTGCTCGTTGGCTGAGACCACACCAAATCGTAGAGTTCTTGTCGGCTGAGATGGGAAAGAGAACGGCTTGTTGTCATGGACGCGATTTTATTTCCGCCTTGAATCGTCGATGTCGATGCGTCTGATCGTGGGGGTTGCAGACACCGTCGAAATCCTGTAGCAAAAGCCAAAATGCCCCAGACAATTCACACCGTTCCACTCGTGCCACTCGCTGGTGAGCCGTTGTCCGCTTCCGCCGTGGGAAACAACGCGGCGTGGATTTGCTTTTGCGGGAGGACTTCACCCCTATTGGGACGAAGTGGGTTACAATCCGGCGTCTCGGAAGGATTCCGAGTCGACTGTCCAGAATGTAGCCGACGATACTTCGTAGAACCTTCGGGCGGAGACTATACCGCTGTCCTGCAGGTGATCCAGGTCAGTGGCTGAGGTGGGCTGTGAGCTATCGGCGTTATATCAGAAAGAAGAAATACGCTTGTGAACGACTTGGCTGAACATCGGCGCATTTTGGCTTCACTAAGCTATGGCAAACACCTTCCCGACGCCGTCTACATCTTTCGGCCAGAGCAATGGAACGTCCCTGAGGACCTTTGGACTCAAATCCGCCGCGCGGAAGTAGCGGGCCGCCCAGCCGAAAGCTGGAACCTTTTGAAAATTCACACTGACGAGTTTGCGTTCACCTTTCTGAACTATCCGGACTTCGACAGCGATCCGCATCCGGCTCTGGCCGAGGCGACCAAGATAAACCTCAATACTGGATCCATCCTACGCACCGACTACCGCGAGCGCGCCAATCCCCCCATTTTGCATCGCAAAGAGACCTTCCTCAGGCCAGGCGACCCTCGCATTCCATCGTTTGCTGCTCTCACGAAAAGCGAGGAGCAAGCCGGCCTCTATCGCCACCCATCCCGGATTGGGCTGCGCATACAGTGGTTGACCCTCCTGAAACAGCACCAGCTCGGTTACGACGGCCAGGTATTGATTCGCACTTCCGCGCCCGCCACCGAGGTCCCGACGTCTCCTGGAGAAATGTGCGAAGTAGCTCGCCATCGCACCGCAATCAAACGCTACGACCTTTCCAAGCCCGTCAAACAGCTCTTGGAACGTGCTCTATTGCGGAAAGGCGATACCTTTTTCGATTTCGGTTGCGGCCACGGCATGGATATCGAGGCGCTTCGAAGCCTGGGCTATAACGCCTCCGGATGGGACCCTGCCTTTCGCCCCAGCGCTCCAAAAACCAAGGCAACCGTCGTGAATCTGGGCTACGTGCTCAATGTCATTGAAAAGCCGGCGGAACGAATGGCCACGTTACGGGAAGCGTTTTCGTTGACCGACCGCGTTCTGCTTGTTTCCACCATGGTTTGCGGCCAGGAGACCGATTCCCATTCGCGGCCCTACGGCGATGGATTTCTCACCAAGACCAACACTTTCCAAAAGTTTTACGCCCCGGGCGAGTTGGAAAGCTTGATCGAAGAAGCACTCGACGTCGAAGCGAGCACTCTCGGCCTAGGCATGTGCGTCGTGTTTCGTAATGAAGATGACGCCGAACTCTTCGAAGCGAATCGCAACCGCCGCCGCATCGACTGGACCGAAATCAGCACGCAACTGAAGTTCTCAACCCCGGCCAGCCGCGAACGGCGGAATGTCGATCGTTATGAACTACACAAAGAGTTGTTCGACGGGTTCTGGCAAACCCTCCTGGACCTCGGCCGTTCTCCCGAGCCTGGAGAATTTGATCGGCTCGCCGAGATTCGAAGCGCCGCCGGTGGACTCCAACGCGCCGTTACGCTCGTTGTTGGGCGCCACGGAGACCACCTCTGGCAGCAGGCCCGGACCGCACGCAGCGAAGAAGTGCTCGTCTATTTGGCGATGACCAAATTCCGAAAACGATTCTTCCGCCGAGAGATCCCACAGCGCATCAAAAACGATATCCGCAGCTTCTTCGGCGATCTTACCACCGCCAGGGAAAAGGCCCGCGAACTCCTTTTTGCCGCGGGCGACCCCGGCGAAATCGAGCTCGCCTGCGAGGACGTTCAGTTCGGTTGGCAGGATCACGATTCCCTGATGCTCCACCGCAGCTTGTTTCCGGATTTACCGCCGCTGCTGCGCATCTACGTCTTGTGCGCTGCACATCGGTACGGCGACCCAGCTCAGGCCGACATCATCAAGATCCATAAACACTCCGGGAAAGTCACCTTTCAGCACTACGATGATTTCGATGGCAAAACGCTCCCGGAACTCCAGACACGCATCAAAGTAAACCTGCGGAATCTGTTCGTCGAAGTTTTCGACCATTCCAAAGGACCAAAACTCCAACTCCTCTACTTCAAAGAGCGCTTTGTGGGGCGGACGTATCCGGGCCGCCCAGCGATGGAGAAATTTAGCGCAAAACTCAGCAAACTTGGGCTCGACCAAGCGACGATCGGCCTCGGTCCTGATCGGCAGACGTTCCTCGATCTCCTCGTCGGTGCCGGGCTGAACGAAAAACTCAATTCCATCCGGGCCACATGAAAGGGGTTCCGCGTATTTAGTTATCGTTAAGGGTCAAACGTTCTGTGCTCCGCCCAAAGTGTGGACCACGCTCTCCAGGAAGGATTCATCAACAAACGGCACTTGAGCCAATATAATGGCAGGCTCGCCTTCGAGCTTCGCTGCCATATGTCCCTTCCCAAGGAGCCGTTCGGCTCCCTTTTCTCCAAGCGCAATCTCGGACGTGCCTTCTCCAGAAACGCGCAGGATAAGCCGGTTGCCCAAGTTTTCCCGGAGCTGCATCGGCATCACGTTCGCATCTGGGCGTTGGGCCGCAAAGACAAGGGAGATGCCTGCCGCTCGCGCTTTCACGCCCAACCTACTAACGATATCGGAAACGGCGTCAGCATAACTTGCCGTCATCATCCACTCGGCGAATTCGTCGTGGATGACCCACAAGAAGGGAAAGTGCTCCGTGGCGTCGGGTTTTTTGTTCAGGTCGAAGATGTTCGGGACCTTGTTCGCCTTCAGCACGGTGTACCGTCGGTTCATCTCGCCGACCAATTCTTCTAGTTTCGCGATGGCCTTGTCCTGGTCATCAATGATGCCGTCTTGGAGATGCGGCATTCCCTCGAAGGCGAAGTAATCGACCCCCAGCTTGGGGTCGATTAGGACGATTTTCGCTTGTTCGGGCGTGTTCGTGGAGGCAATCCCAAGCACGATATTTTGCATGAGCACGGATTTGCCACTTCCCGTTGAGCCGGCGATCAGCGTGTGCGGGGCATTCGCCTTCGGCGACAGAAACAGAAGGCTGCTGTCGTCTTCCTTGACGCCGATCAAAAGACTGAAATTCCCCTGAGAACAGTCGGGGTTCCAAGCTTTCCAGACCTCCGCGAGATGTAGAATCCGGCGATTCGGACGCGCGATGGCAATGGAGACGATGAACGGTTCGTTGCGAACGGAAATCACGTTCAGTCCATGCGTGGTTAGAAACTCGGAGCGACGCTTTAGCACCTGTTCGACAGTGAGGTTGGCGCTACCCTGGAATTTCAGCAGCGCAGCGTTCGGCGTAAGTGATTTCGAGAGAAGCTTCGATTGAAGCTGAAACTGTTGCAATGCCCCCTTGCAGCGGCCCTCGACCTGTTTGAGCCATTCCTCATCCGCGGCGCTGTCTTGTGTGCCACCGGAGTAGTTTGCTACGAGTTCACCGATCTTTGGATAAGCCCAGAGCGAAGCTGACGCCGGTGCCGGTTCGGTCGCTGGAACCGTCGGGGCGCACGGCTGCGTAGCTACGGATGGAGTGAGCATTGGTGGCGGCGGGACTGGGGGTGGCTGTGGGCCTGACGCTCCCGCCCCGGGTGCAGCGCCTCCATTGGATGAATCAGTATCGGGGCTCGGACGCTGGACGATCTGAATGCGCTTGGACGGTGTCCGGTAGCTCTGCGTGCTCCAAATATCTTCCCCTGCGATGGCTTTGCGAATGGCGGTTGGGTTCGAGTCCTTCCAATAACTCGTCACCACCTCTCGGAGTCGTGCTCGCGAGAAGATCTCCTGCCACGACTGCTCCGCCTCAGCGACAGTCACAAAGTCCGAGCACTCGGGCGCATCGGTCGGGCCGGACACAAAGATATGTGAGTAGCCGCGCATGTGGATGCCGCACTCGCCGTCGCGCACCGCCCTTCGCCACGCGGCCAGGTCAATCGGTGAGTTCGCGGGGAACTGAATCCCGTTCAGCATCAAATCCGAGAACCGCGAGAGCCACAAATCGCGGTCGAGCCGCTTTGGATCGCCGAAGATAGCATCGTGGATTCGGCGCACGGTGTCTCGAAGTTGCTTCTGCGACTCCTTCCGTTTCGGGCCGAGGCTCTCGTAGCTGATAAACTTTGACTCAGCGATGATGACCGCAAGTTGGAGTCCGCCGTCCGAGGTCTGCTCGGGCGAGAGCGCGAGAATATCGGCGATCTGTTCTTCGCGCTGGCCGAGCCACTCGGCATAGTCGTCGAGGAAATACCAACCGAACCTGCGGTTCGTGCCTAGCTCGTGACGGATGAGGTAGCGGCTCAGCACGACGCCCATCAGTTCGCTCGCGTTCCGCCCACGCTTCGCAGCGCGCAGCACGATGTCGCCTGAAATCTCGTTTGCGTCATTGATGAACCGCTCGGTGAGTTCCCGGCATTCCTGGTCATTGAGTTCGAGATTCAGATCCTTCACGCGCCCCCAGACCATCGAGCGCAGCAGACTCAGCGATGCCGTTGAGGAAATGAGGATGTTCCGCCCTTGCGTCGCGCCCTGCTTGTAGCGAATCACTTTTACACTCTGGTTCAGCAGCTGACGGCGGTCGAGCAGCTCGTCGTAGTTCACCACCCAGTTTCCAAGATTGTGAATCTCCCGGAAGATACTGGCGGTCAGCGGATCGTTGAAGTCGAGTTTACGAGCTGGGAGTAGGCGCTTGCTCGCGACCCCATCCCAATCGCCTTTGAGGAAGGTCGTCAGCGCCGTGATAAAGGACCATCCCGCGGTCGTTTGCACGGGGCAGCAAAGATAGACGACCGATTTCATGTCGTCGGTTGGCGACGGCCGGCGGCGCGACCATCGAGCAGGGATGAAGTTCGCCGTGTCCACTGCGACGCAAGTTTCGAGATACCACTCCAGCCCAGCGTGCCGCGCGATCACGTCCTGCAGGAATACGATGTCAGCGGGCGGCCCGTCCTTCGGGTCGGGCACGGGCGCCTGGTCCGCCATGATGCCAATGCGCAGTCGCGCCATGAAATCCTTGGCCGCTTCGCTAGACACGAACGAATCGGCGTCCGCATCCGATGACTCGATGATCTTCTCGTAGAGTTCGCGCAGCTTGATCCCGTCGCGGTGACGAAGAATGATCTGGCAACGCATGTCCTCCTCGTCCTCGTGA
>JAYUWZ010000621.1:0-3553 GCA_043753265.1 Verrucomicrobiaceae bacterium | reverse complement strand
TTACGCCGGGATACCTGAACGGAAGCTGAACGGAATATTTCTTTTTGTAGAGGCTTGGCGAGCGAAACGCCGCACCCCTCCACGCTTGTATGAGGAATTGCCCAAGGAATTCTTGGGACTGTTTCGCCTGGAAGCGCAGCCTTAGATTCCGCATCTATCCTGCCGCACGAAATGAGCAGATTCACCAACTCTCACGAAAAGAATGTCTTTTTGGCTACGCTGCACGAAGGGCTGGCGGATGTGGGACGTCTGGCGAAGCAAGTGCGAAAACCGTGTGCTTATGAGAATGATTTTGCCGCATCGAGCCTGCTCGAAAAATTTCTCCTGCGCGCCACACTCCTGCGCCCGCCCCTGAATCGCGCTGGCGCAACGAAGATCCTGCAGGAGGCGAAATCCTCTCTCACCATCGACAACCTCGAGACACGCGGGTGGGTTCGCTTTCCGCTGGGGCGCCTGCATCTCCCTCACGAGGTGCTCCGGAATTTGTGGCGGCGCGAGCGCGCCGAGGCAAAGGGGGAGGCGGGCGCCGCAGCCCCTGGCAACTTCGACCCGGATGCTGAGGCCGCGCTGCGAGCCCTGAAGGACGCGGATCCGAAAGATCGCTGGCGCTTGTGGATCCGCGCCGCAGATTTGGCGGACATCCATCAAAAGCATGCAGCTGCACACCCGCGCACGCCGTCGCTGGAAACCCTGCAGGAGGAGAAGCTGATTCTTCCGCAGCAGGAAGGAGACGTGGAAGGATTCCGGCTTCGCGTGGATGGCCTGGGTGGCGAGGATCCATGGGAGCAAGTCTTCGGACCTGCGCTGGCGAAGGTTTGGGTAGATTCGGGGCGGAATAGTGCGTTTGGCACCGACGAGGCCTGCCTGCGGCATTGGCTCTCAATCGCGGCCGGCACGCACGCGATGCACGAAGCTCCCGCGCACCTGGACACCGCAGAGAGGGGGCGCTTGCTGGATGCGTGCGTGGCCCTGCTGCTGGCACCGGAGGAAGCCACTACGCCGGAGAAAGAGGCCGCTCGACTGCGCTACGAGATCGATGGCGGTTTCCGGGAAGGATTTGCGCTGTCGCCTGCCCCGCAAGAGCCAGTCGATCTCATGGCGCTCTTTGATTGGTGCCGCCGCCCCGTGATGAGTTATCTCACTGCTCTTGGGGTCGGCGATTTGAGTAGCTTGGTGGGCTTGGTGATGGTTTATGACGACGCCCCCACGGCACCGCGCGCGGTGCGACTCGTGGCCGAGTCCGCGAAATATCCATATCTCCTTTTGGCCGCCGCGTCGTGCATCGAGCGAACCGCGCCGCAGGTGATTGCTGGTCTTTTAGCGGATGCCGGCACCGCCGCCATCGGCATGAAGCTTCTCAAGGAGGTGGAGATCTACGAGGTGTCCACCTCGCTCCTGGAGAATTATTCCACCCGGCGCGAAAGGCTGGGGCAGGCGCGTACCGATCTCTGGAAGAGGGGAGTGCGGATCTTTTTGGACACTTGGCAGCACGCCCTGAATCGCGAGGAGCCGCAGGCTATCGAGCTGGTGTATCATGTACTGCATCTCGCGGCGACTGCGGCGGTACAGCAGGACTATCCTCCCACCGCAATGCTGGAGAGCGTGCACGCGGAAGACCAGCTGAAGCATTTGCTTTCCGAAGTCGAAAGCGTGCAGCCGGAATTCCTCCTGCGACTTTTCAACGAGATGCCGAGGCTGCTGGCGGAGAGCGCCGGGGCTCGCGTGGCGGAGCGCAACGACATGCGGGCTCTGGCAGTGCCGGAATTGCGTCTCGCCTTTTGGTGGCTCCGCTATGCGAGTCGATCCTCGCAGGCTGGAAAGCTGCTCGTCCCCGCCGAAGCAGCCGGGACGATCCTGAAGCTCTACGCTGGAGAACTGAAGCGAGAGAAAGCTCCCGGAGGAAAAGCCATTTACTGGCTGGATGATGCGCCCAGAATCGTGGAGTTGCCTTGGGACGAATGCGCCGTGGCTCTCGAAAAGGCGGGCCAGATCGCGGGCCTGCTCGGGCCGTCCGACTTTTCATTCGAACAATCTCCTCCCGTGGAAAAGTCCGATGACTCCAACGCGGTGCGTACGCTCTGGATATCTTGGAGCCACAAGCTTCGGCTGCACCTGCGCGTGCTGATCCGCGCGCACGAGGAAATCCGAAAGCGCGAGCGGGAGTGGAAGATCGCGCTGGGCACGGCGGCTCGCGACCATCTGCTGGGCGAGCTGGAGCGCCGGCTGATCACGCTCGTCGGGGCCTTTGCGACGGGCGATGAGGCCGGGAGCCGACCTTCGCTATTCTCCGTCGAGTCCACGTATGAGACCAAGCCGGAACTTCCGCTGGCCAAGGTCCTGGTGCGGGCCTTCAATCTCTTCCGGGCTCCCAATCAAGTAGAGGCTTTTCGCACTTGGGTGCCTGCCGATACCGATCCGCTAAGCCTCCTGGCCATCCTCGCGGAGGCAGTGCCATCGGAAGCGCACGCACTCGCCAAGGCCAGGCTGGACGGGATCAATCTGGAGATGATCGCGGAGAACGAGGTGTGGGTGACCGGCCTGCAGAAGCTCGCGGAGCGCGCCAGTGTGGCGGGGCAATCGAGAGCGGTGGAGACTGTCCTGGCCTTGGGTGATGAGAAGCTCAAAGGGCATCGGATGCAGCCCGAGTGGGCGCTCTTTGCCTATCGGCTGCGTCTCGCTGAGGCCTGCAAGGAATCCGTGGAAGCCGTGGAATGTGTGCCGCTGCCGGAGAACCCCCAACAGTACCGGCGAAACGTGAACGGAAAGAAGGAAGATCCGGTCGCCGACAGCAGAGATTTTTACCGCGGGCTTGCCTTGATAGGAGAGGAACCGGAGCGTGCGCGCCAGTTGTTTGCCCAGCTGCGAGAGCGGCAGCCTGACATTTCAGCCTACACGGTGAATTGGTTTGCCGCGAGCCTCAAGGCGGCGCGCGGTCAGTCCGATCCCGAGGAGCGGCACCGGATGTTTGCGACCATTCTGGAAGATTGGAAAACCAGGAAGCTCTCGATTCCAGACGTCGAAAAGAAAGGCCCCGTCGTTCTGCTCAACGAGCTCATCGCGTGGGACGGTGCGGAACTGGACCACGAGTTTGACGAGCACTGGAACCATCTGGTCGCCAGCCAAAGGGCCGACCTCTCGTTTGTCGATGTGGCCGTTCAGAACGCGCTGCGCAGGGATGCGAAGGACCGCCTCAAGATAGTGCTGGATGAAGCGCGCCCCTATCATCTCGGCGCAAACGCGAAGCCGACCGCGGAGTTTGCGGAGTTGGAGCGACGAGCCAGTGAGGGAAAAGCCACTTCGCCGGAACCCGCGGTCGAAAAGGATCCGCGCAGCGGGAAGACCCGCCGCATTCGGGACGCCTGGCATGAACTCAGTGCCTGCCGGGCCCCGGAGGTGGCGGAGATTCTTCTCGGTGAAGGAACCCCCGCACACCGCTTTTTTCACCGCCAACTCATCGAGAGCGCGAAGATATTTTTAAATCAGCAAACGGAGTGGCAGGAGTTGCCCGACGAAGACACGCACAATGATTTTTTCGTGGCGTTGCTCCGCTCGC
>JAYUWZ010000620.1:0-7541 GCA_043753265.1 Verrucomicrobiaceae bacterium | reverse complement strand
GCTTCGCAATCTGCTCCTCAAACGTGGAAATAGGCTCCGCCTTGTTCGTCGCCGGGTTGAACCACGAGTTATACAGCACGGTGAAGATCCACTGCGTCCATTTGTAATAGCCGGGATCCGTCGTGTTCACCTCGCGCTGCCAGTCGTAGGCAAAGCCGATCGACTTCAGCTGCGATTTGAATTTCGCCACATTCTGCGCCGTGGTCACGGAGGGGTGCTGTCCGGTCTTGATGGCGTATTGCTCGGCGGGCAGGCCGAATGCGTCCCAGCCCATGGGGTGCAGGACGCTGAAGCCCTTCATCCACTTGTAGCGGCCGATGATGTCCGTGGCCGTGTAGCCCTCGGGGTGGCCCACATGCAGGCCCGCGCCGCTCGGGTACGGGAACATATCCAGCACGTAGTACTTGGGCCGCGTGGCGTCGAAGCCCGGCTCACCGGGGTTGGGTGCGTGGAAGGTGGCCTCCGCGTCCCAGTGTTGCTGCCATTTGGGCTCGAATACGTGATACGGGAAGGGCTTGCGCTGAATACTGGTGCTCATCGTTTGGTTGAGAGATTTTTCGTTCTGCTGTGGTGCCAGGTGTCGGTTCACGGCAGCGCACACGGCTTTCACCGTCGCGTCCATTCCGGAATCCGCCAGGCCCGCGCCCCACACGAGTTCATTGCCGATGCGGAGCTGGGCAAACGCCACATCCTCCGACCCACGGCGATCCGCGATGGGGTGCGATTTCGTCACGGCGAAATCGACGACCTCCATCGACTTCCCGGCGATCTTTGCCAGCGCGGCGCATACTGCATTTGGCATCGTGCTGCCCTCGGTGTGCTCGTCGAAGGGCACGCCAGCGCGTTCGCCCTTCACCGTGAAGGACCACAGGCCGCCCTCCGGCGAGAAGCCGAATTCCGCCCTCGTGATTTTCAGCGGCTCAGCGGCCTCGATGTATTCCGAGAAAAACATGCGCTCCAGCACCGAGGGCGAGAAGCGCGCATTGCGCTCCTGCATCTTGCGCCGGGCCATGGTGCCAAATTCCAGCCGCAGCCGCATGGGCATGACGATGCCGCTGGTGCGCTCGAAGGCACTCCAAGGGTATGCGCGGTTCAGCGCATTGATCGCGGCGCGATACTCGGGGTGGTCGCCCGGCAGTCCGCGCGACGCGCCATAGGCCGTCTGGTCGCCGCCAAATTGCGCGCGCGCAAAGGCGAGCACCGTGCCATCGGCATCCGACACGCCGGAGCCAAAGCGGCTTTCCACGATTTGCACCGCGGGCATGCCCACATCCAGCAGGCCTTGCAGCGCCGCGCTAAAGGCCGCCGGCACATCCTTGCCCGTGCCCTCCATCGTCTTCTCGGCGACGCCTTCCTTCACGGTCAGCACTACCTTGCTCTGCTCACCCTCCTGCGATTTCTCCAGCTTCACCAGCGACCACGGCGCCTGTGTTTCAAAAAACTCGCGCTCGAACAGCGAGCGCAATTCCTGCCCGGAAACCTCGCGGCCCACGCGATCCGTCTCATCCTGCGCGATGCTGCCAAACTCCTTCTGCAACTCGCGCGGCAGGGTGATGCTCATTTCGTTTTCCAGCAGGAACGCCACGCCCCCCTTGCCGCTCTGCGAGTTCACGCGGATCACCTCCGTGTATTTGCGGCCGATGTCGTCGGGGTCGATGGTCAGGTAGGGCACATCCCAGTGCTGCTGCCCGCCATTCTTCTCCCACTCGGTGAAGCCCTTCTTGATTGCGTCCTGGTGCGAACCGCTGAACGCGGTGAAGACCAGCTTGCCGCTGTACGGGTGGCGGTCCGGCACCGTCATCCCCGTGCATTCCTCGTAGATGGCGCGCAGGGCGTTCAGGTCGTCGAATTTCAGCCCGGGGTCGATGCCGTGCATGTACAGATTCAGCGCCACGATGACGATGTCCAGGTTGCCCGTGCGCTCGCCATTTCCAAACAGCGTGCCCTCCACGCGATCCGCCCCCGCCAGCAGGCCCATCTCCGTCGCGGCCACGCCGGTGCTGCGGTCATTGTGTGTGTGCAGGGAAACGATGAGCGATTCGCGGTTGCGAATATTGCGGCACATCCACTCGATCTGGTCTGCATACACGTTCGGCATCGCCACCTCCACGGTGTCGGGCAGATTCAGGATCATCTTCCTCTCCGGCGTCGGCTGCCACACATCCATCACGGCCTCCGAGATGTCCTTGGCAAATTCCACCTCCGTCGCGCTGAAGCTCTCCGGCGAATACTGCAGCACCACCTCGGTCCCGCGCAGGCGGTGGACGCGCTCCTTGATCCAGTTCGCGCCGCGCACGGCCATCATGATGATCTCGTCTTTCGACGTCCCAAACACCACGCGCCGCTGTGCAGGCGAGGTGCTGTTGTACAGATGGATCACACAGCGCCGCGACCCCATCAGCGAGGTCACGGTGCGCTCGATCAGATCCTCCCGCGCCTGCACCAACACCTGCACCGTCACATCCTCCGGCACATGGTTTTCCTCGATGAGGCGGCGGTTGAACGCATACTCGGTATTGGAAGCAGCCGGGAAACCGATTTCGATTTCCTTGAACCCGCACCCGGTCAGCGCATGGAACATCTTGAGCTTCTGCTCCACGTTCATGGGCTCCTGCAGGGCCTGGTTTCCATCACGCAGATCCACGGAGCACCACATGGGAGCCCGGGTCAGCACACGCGCCGGCCACTGCCGGTCGGGCAGGTTCACTGGCGGAAAGGGACGATATTTCGACGAAGGTTGAGACAGCATTTGAGATTCAGTTTTTAAAGCCGGGCGGGGAAGAGAGAATACAAAGCCCGCGCCGCTTTCCGCCCGAAAACAGCAACGCCAGCCGAACGACGAACAGCTCCCCTGAGAAGCACCCTGACTAGAGCGCCCTCCTTTACAAAAGAGCGCCTGCGAGAGTGCCGGGGAGCGGCATAAGTCGGCTGGCGAGCAAGTGAATCACCCCGCCATCCGTAGCAGCCGCCGGGAGGAATGCAAGAGTGGTGATTTGGAGGAAGATTGCAGCCCCCGTCAAAACGACCCATCACCGCCATCAATCAGGCACGAAGGCCCTGCCAATCGCCGCACATCCAAACCCGCTCCCCCTTCCAACGCGTCACCCTGAGCGAGGAACGAGTCGAAGGGCCTCACTTCACTGGCCGCGCCATCTCAGCTTTGAACTTCAAAAATGCCACACCATAATTGCGCCGTGGTATTCAAATCTTGAATGATATGACGGCTACTCCATTTCGGGGGGCGGGTAGTCCCCTGACATTCCGCGCTCTTCCATGTCCTCAGTAAAATCTAATAGCATTTGGATCGATGCAGCTTTGTTGTGGAATTTATTATAGCTATCCACATCCTGTTTGAGTTGCCAACAGTCGTCTGAAATTGCGGAACGTCGTTGCTGAAAGCTTTGCAACATAAAGTGAGGAGGGGCGATTTCGATATCAAACCAAAGAGTAAGTTGCTGTTTTGTGCCATCAGGTAATGTCTCCTTGTATCTTACAGCGTGCTTTCTTCTGACGCGGCGCCCGTCTGCGTCGGTTGTGAATTGTGTTCTCAATGCATCACTCACATCACGAGTCAAAAGGTCTGCAGCTTCCTCGATCGATGGCTCCCAGCGTCCTTCACGGATCAACCACATCGCAATCTCTCGAGATGTAACAGGGCCATTGTTGACCATCCGACGGTATTCTTCGATATGGGCCTGAATTTGTTTGTTGTAGCTCATAGTATTTACCTCTGAATCTAATCTGTTATTGGCTTTCCCCAGCCATCCGTGATTGCAGATGCCGTGAGTAAATCACGCACCTTGACTAGCATTTCACGATTCACTTGCCAACCTACGTGACCAAGATGCTGGAGTTGTCCGTTCACAATTCCGGGGTGAATCTGCATTCGCTGCGCGAATTGAATTATTTTCTCTTTCGAGAAAAATGGACGCACTCGAATAACGAACGAGTTTAATTTTTCTGGAGAGAGCAAGAATGCAGCCCCCTCACGGTCTGCGCGTGTCTCCATTTCGTCCAGAGTCTCGATACGTGTTTCTCCTACCAAGTTAATGTCGATCGAACGTTTATCGCCATTTTTGATGTGAAAAAGTTCGTGTGCCAATGTGTGCCAGAACCAGTCGATACGGTCATGCCGGAGTGAGAGTACAACTACCGGTGCATCTGGTTTTTCATCGAGCCAAAAAGCTGCACCATCAATGCGCGTTTTTGGTAAGGGTTCTACGATCACAAGGCGAATTCCAATCTCAGCCAGCACACGTGGAACATGGCGGATCTTCTCTGCGTGTTGAGCTAAAGCTCGGATCTCTGGAAGTCCTGCTGCCAGTGACTCCGGCGAAAAGGGTCGGACATTAAGCAATGATGCGAGGCGTGCGGCACGAAATGCCCATGCTCGTTGTGCAGCTGTGAAATCTTGTGCCTTAAAAGTCTGCCGCGCAGCCGCATGAATTGTAGGTTCATCATCCAGTGATTCGACGCCAAAAAAGCGGCACAGCTCTTTCTCTAGCCCGTCTACGGTGGGACTCGGTATAATCCAAGAGCGTCTCTCCATCTCCTTCACAGGGGCCATGTCAAAAAGGCGCGCACGGCGGCCAGTTTCCGGGTCATGCTGCTCTACTAGTGATAAGCGGTAGGTCGACTCCTTTTGCATCCAGTACATCGCCCCCGTGCCAAATGCCGTCCCAAGCGCAACCGCCATTTCTGGCATTATAGCGCGTTTGCCTTGGATGATCTCGTTTATAGTGGGAAGGGGACGCCCGACAATTTTTGCGAGTTCTGCTTGGCCCCATCCGCGCTTTTCCAATTCCTCCCTAATGTCTTCACCCGGGGGGCGCACTTTGGCGCTCGGGGTTTGTGACCAGAGTGGAAGTTCATTGTCCATTACTCTCGCAGAATGGTCGCAAGTCCGGAAATTGTCAAATAGGCTTTTAGGCTAAAGGCATAAAAAACTGATTCTCACCTTGTCGACGCTCTTTGCGAATGAAGTTATTGATTTTGCATCTCTTGCGCTTTGAACGACTTAAGGAATAAACTCCTGCTGCACAGGCGGTGCAGGCGGCAACTCCCGAACCGCAATCAATCCACTCGCCACCGTCTTCAAGGCCCCATCGTGCGTATAAAGCACCTCCGCCTTGCGCGCCAAAGCAATAGCCAGAATCTGCACATCCGCCTTGAGCTTGGCCTTCTCAACTGCCGGAAAATCACTGCGAAGCTGTTCTCTCAGAGTTGGACTGCGCTCAGCGAAATCGCGCCAGAGTCCAGCAGCCACTACAGCCGCACGCACATCAAAAGGCGGAATCTGAAACCGTCGATTCAGCACATTTAGCAACTCGGTGTGCTGCACCTTTGGCACCCCTGCCAGAAACTCGCCCACCACTACCGAAGGAACCAGAATCTCCGCGTTGTCCTTGTCGAGTTCGTCCAAAAGAGCCTTTGCGCGCTGGATCATCGGCTCCTGTCCCGCAGTAGCGATACCACGGATTCCCCAGATGAGGATGTGATTGTCCAGACAGACCAGGCTCACGGCGCATCGCCCTCCCTCACCCTTGTAGCAAATAAATCCACGTCCTCAATCACATCAAACGCCCCAGCCGCCGCCGTCCGCAACTCCTCAAAAGCGGTCGCAACAGGCACTCGTTCATACTGCAAAATCTCATCCACCCGAAAATACACAATCGAGCCATCCTGCGCGTCCCAGGTGGCGTGCCCACGCAACGCCGTGTCCCCGTAAAGCTTGCCTCCCAGGATGCGGCTCTGCTCCTCGGAAATATCACCATAGATCACCTCGCGCGATGAAACGCGCAACCGCACCCTCGGGCGAACTCCACCCACGCGCTCAACCTTCCCGTAAACCACCGTTTCTCCCCGTTGATAATCCGGCTGCGGCACCTGCACCGCGTAGTCCGACGGCAGGTCAAGCAAAGGACCGTTTTGCGTACCATTCCAAAACTGAGTGTGTCCTTTCCGTTCCCGCGCAAATTGAGTGAGTGTGCGCAACGCCTCCAGACTCCGCCCCGGCAGGCTACGAAACAACCGGTTCTCCACCGCCGCCACAAACTCCTGATAGGCAGCCGCTACGATCTCCGGTTGGTTGCTCGTAAAGCAAAAGCCGATGCTCGCATCCTGAATCTCCGCAAGCCCCACCACGAGATTCTCCCCGGTATCGGGATGTTCCCGCCGAGCGATGGCCGTCACCGTCTGCTCCGCAGCAATCAACAACTCGGCCAGGTCGCCCGCCGCAATCAAATGCGGACGAACGCCCTCGCCTGTGAGGCGGATGGTGTAGATGGACTGGGTTGCGGCGATAAGACAGAGTAGCCGCTCGGGAGACGGCTTTCAAGCATCCCCGCGTGACTACCGCCCACCGATACCGTATAGTCGAGACATGGATGGAGGGAAGGACAAGGAACAGGGAGGCACGTGCATACTATCGCTCATTGCAGGGCAACGTAAACAATCAGCGTCATCGTTTCTGGCCTCGGTATTTCGCCTCGCGCAAAAAGTGCGCAAATGCGCAAAAACCCCCTCCCGAGCGCCCAGCTACCCCCGCCTATACCGTCACACCGCGCTCATCGCATCTATTGCCGATATTCACAACTCCTCGCGCAAAACCCATTCGGCCAATCACTTGCTGCACCCGATTATCGGCGACACCCATCGCACATAATCCCCCTTCACCCCTCGGCGCACCGCTCCGAACACAGAATGCGCAATAACTGCAACAACTGCAGAAACCCCCTCCCACGATGCGCAACCCCGTCGGGCGTCCCCCTACTTCTCCTTCTTCCCCTTCGCAAAATCCCGGTGATCCCCCTCCCCGCGCCGCATCTGAAACGGCACGCTCTTGATAATCTCCATCACCAGCGTGCTGAACCGCATGTCACCCTTCTCGAGGTTGCGCACGATCAATTCGATGGTCGGCCGGTCGTAGTATTCCATGCCGCGGCCCAGCGCGTAGGTGAGCATCTTTTCCGTCACGCAGCGGAGAAAATCCGTGCGCTTTTTCGAGAGCAGCACGTCGCGCAGCTCGGCGGCGTTTTTGAATTTCTCGCCACTCACGAGCTGGCCTGCGGAGGTGATGTCATCCGCGCCGTCCTTG
Organism: Verrucomicrobiaceae bacterium; assembly: GCA_043753265.1. Taxonomy (GTDB): domain Bacteria; phylum Verrucomicrobiota; class Verrucomicrobiia; order Chthoniobacterales; family Chthoniobacteraceae; genus SXWH01. Next base: position 445 of record JAYUWZ010000620.1, on the reverse strand, counting down.
TCGCGCCATTCGCCGATGCCGTTGAAGTTTTCCAGCGCAAAGCCGATGTCGTCCATGCGCGCGTGGCAGCCTGCGCAGATGGCGTCCTTGCGGTGCATCTCCATGCGCTGCCGCAGCGTGCCCTTGAGCTCGCCGCGCTTGGGGTCGTTCAGGTCTGGCACATCCGGCGGGGCCGGTGGCGGCGGCGTGCCGAGGATGTTTTCCAGCACAAACTTGCCCCGCTTCACCGGCGAGGTGCGCGTGGGATTGGAGGTGATGACGAGAAAGGACCCGTGCCCCAGGATGCCGCCCGGGCGCATCGCGGGCAGCTTCACTTTGACAAACGCCTCCCCCTCCACGCCAGGGATGTCGTACAGCCGCGCGAGCCGCTCATTCACAAACGTGTAGTCCGCGCCGAGCAGATCGGTGATGGGTCGATCCTCCTGCAGGATGTGCTCGAAAAGCA
>JAYUWZ010000619.1:0-3556 GCA_043753265.1 Verrucomicrobiaceae bacterium | reverse complement strand
TGATCGCCATCGATGAAGATGGTCCGCACACCGCGAAGAGACTCCCGCGGCAGGGAGGTCAAACGATCCGTGTGGACTTTGACGTTGGGGAGATCCCGCGCGAAGCGGCAAACCTCATTGAGTGGAGGGCGCTCTCCCTTTTGCTGTGGGGCGCGCAGAGGGACCTGGTAGTTTTCGACGGCGAAGATTGTGGAGTCAGGCAGGTGGACGGCCAGGTCGCGTGTGGTGAGGCCAATGCTGCTGCCGATCTCGAGCACATCCCCGCCCATTTCCGAGGCGAGAGCAATCAAGGCGCAGACATCGCCTGGGGGCGTCAGCCGTGGAAGGGAGTGGTCGATGTTCACCTCGCGCCGGGGCGCATCGACTTTGACCGATTCCGGAATGGGACGCGCTGACAAAAGAAAGCTGTGGATCAGGGGACGCAGATCCGCGACCGGGGCAAAGAGGCCATGAAATGTCTCGGGATAATCCAAACCAAATGACCAATCGTCGCGATGTCGAAAATGTCTTTCCCAGACGGATTCGGGATAGAGCAGCAACTGGGGCTTCCGTTCATGCCAGGCTACGATATTGACGGCCGAGTGGCAGCAGACCACGGCGTGGGCGTGCTGGACAAGGTAGGCGAGACCCGGGGTGGACAGTTTGTCGATAAGATTGACACAGCCTGGGGCACCGCCGGCATAGAGTTCCTCCCGGCCCCACCGATCGTAGCTGCGGCCGGTGAGGATTGGCAGAAAGCCTTGCTCCACCGCCATGCGAAGGATTTCGTTTCCAATTTCCGGCGGGATGGTTCTGTCGCCAAGTCCGGCGCTGAGAGCACAAACGAGGGTGAGATTGTTTTCAACGAGTTCGTGGATCAGCGACTTTTCCGATTGAGTTGCGGGCCACTGAATTTTGCCGGGAGCACCTCGTGGCATGACGGGGCGGGGCGGGATCTGCCGATGCAGTCGTTCCTTCGCATCGTCTTCCCAAGCCCAGTAGCCGGCGTCGACGATATCGAGTTGTTTTGCACGGGGATGGAGGGCGAATAGTTCGCTGGCGGCGGGACAGTGTGAAACGATGACCACCTGCGCTTTGCGGGCGGGCGGAATCGAATCGAGAAGGTTGTAACGATTCTGATCGTAGCACTGGTGGAAGATGTCGCCGAGGCCACCACCGAATTCGAGACGGAAAACGAAGCCGCTCATCCACAAAGGGGCTCCCTGATACCCAATTTCCGCGTAGCGCGCCATGGCTTCGACACGCTGCTCCGGCGGGACAGCCGTGATATGGGCGAGGAAGTCGCCTTCCTGCCATGCCTCGACCGAACCAGCGTGTATCTCGCTGGGGACGGAATTCCATTGCCGCCGCGGAAGGATGGTGAAGAGCTTTTCCCAAGCTGGATCGCGGGTCAATTCATGCATGGCAGACTGATCCCAGAGCGGGAAGTTCTTCCACTGTTCCTTCCGGCAGGCCTCGGCGAAAAATGCGGAAGTTTCGCTGCTTCGCCGGGCCATCAAATGACCGGCGCTCCAATAGCCGTCGGCACTCCAATCGCGCGAGGCGGCCAGCGGCGTGGCGATTTCCCCGCATTGTTCGTGCAGGCGGAGTTCCGGATTGGTGCACACGCTGTCGGCGTCGCTCCACCAGACCGTCTGGTATTGACTCAAGGCGTCCTGGATCAGCGACAGCTTTTGCCAGGAGGGGTGGCTATCCGGGGCAAATTCCCGCACGCAGCGAAAGTAATAGCCCTGGGACCAAGCATAGAGATTCCACGAGAATTCGCCAATGGCTCCCCAACATGCGGCGCCGTCGTTGTATCCAGTGAGCACCAGTAACTCCGCTGCCGGTTTACGGATTGCGAAACTGGGCAGTGTGGCGTGCGTCGTGAAGCGAATGGGTGCATCGTGGCGGCGCACAAACTCGTCCACGGCCTGGATGACTCCGGGTGTCGACGGGGCGTAGTCGTGGCCGCAAAGCCATCCGCCGGGTTTTAAGATGCGCCACGCTTCCTGTAACTCGGCTGCGGTCGATTCGTATTGGTGGGAACTATCGATATAGATCCAATCCACAGACGCAGGGAGCTGAGTTTGCAGCCATAGGATGGAATCTCCCGCGACAAACTCAGCCGCTGGGTTTCCGCGAAATTCCTGGCGCAGAGAACCGAGTGCCTGCCCGAGGTCCACGTTGACAAACGGAGTGCCGTTTTCTCCGCCGCTCCCACAAACCCCCTGGAAAAGATCCACCATGATGTGACGACGCGGACGGCGTTCGAGAATCTCGCGGGAGTATTCACCCTGAAAGACGCCGAGTTCGGCTGTGACCCCGGCGGCAGGGATGAGGGCAAGCAAATCGCGACGGGTCCTGAGAATGGGGAGCATAAGGTAGCCCTGTGAGATTGCCGACTAAGCTGCCAGGGGTTTTGGAAGGTTGCTCATAGTTAGGTGGGATGTCAATTGCGACGGTTAGGCGAAGCCTATTAAAAAGCGAATGACTTTGAATCCCCGGCGATGCTCCTGCGACGTTCGTGGAGGCTGCGCCAATCGCCCCCGTCCCGAATGCCTCGAAGAAAAAATCTGCGGCTCCGCGCCACGGCAGGAAATCGGTCGCGAGTTGCACTCAGAGAATAAAATTCCGTATCATCGTGTGAAATTCAATCCTCTGAAACTTCGGAATAGGGAGGGCGGCCTCCAGTTCGATGCCTGGCTTCCTGATGCCAGCGGAGTGGATCGGTGCTTTGTAGGATTGCCTGGAGGCTGGGAATCAGGTTAACGTCTCCATCATCACCACGCTTCACGAGCCGGTAGGGCTGGAAGTAGCCAGCTTTTCCTTTCTCGCGGAGCCCTAGCCTGGATGATGAAAAGGAACTCCCAATGAACCACCCACTATCCGCGCCGCCTCGACTTCATCGTTTGCTCAAGTTCAGTGCGCTGCCGTTGCTCTGCACTGTGGCTGCATTTGCGGAAGAGGTGCAGGTGTATGAGGGCTGGCCGTTCGATGCCACCGAGGCAGTGCGGCGGCAGACCGAGACCGCAAAATCTACGAAGCAACCCATCGCTTTGAAAATCGCGCTGGGCGGAAAAGAGAGCCCGGTGCTGAACTGGCGGCTCATTCCCGCTGGAAAATACACCATCGGCAGCCCGTCTACAGAGCCGGGCCACGAGGGCGATGAGCGGCAGCGGCCGGAGACTATCGCAGAGCCGTTTTACATGATGGAAACACAACTGACGGTGGAGCAGTACCGCGCGCTCATGCAGGCCGATCCCTCGGATGCTGGCGATGGCACCGACCCGAAAGTGCCTGCGGGAATTCTATATCGCGATACCGTCGACAAAGTGCTTCCCGAACTGGCTAAGATTGCACCCGCGGGGTGGAAGGTCATTCTGCCAGATCACGTCCGCTTGGAGTATGCCGCACGGGCAGGCGTGGCCACGATGAATCCCGGAGGGGACAAACCGGAGGACGCCGCGCCTTTTGCCTGGTCGCGTGAGAACTCGGAAAAGAAAGTTCACCCGGTGGCGCAGAAGCGGGCCAATGCGTGGGGGCTGCATGATGTCATCGGCAACCGCTGGCACTG
>JAYUWZ010000618.1:0-1503 GCA_043753265.1 Verrucomicrobiaceae bacterium | reverse complement strand
ATAACATACTTCCCAGGCGTGCAGCTAATCTGTCCGTAAGAGGCCAAAGGGAACCTCGCAGTATTCTCCCCGCAAGAAGCTGGCGGCGCGGGGGAGCGGGCGCTAGCAAGGCTCGATGCCTTCCTCGGATACCGACCACTACGCCACTCTCGGGCTCGATCGCGGGTGTACGGTGGCGCAGATTCGCAATGCGTACCGGCTGCTGGCAAAGCGGCATCATCCCGATGTGAACCAGGGCTCCGACGAAGCTGCGGAGCGGTGCCGGGAATTAAATGCGGCCTACGAGGTGCTGAGCGATCCGGCGCGTCGGCGCGCTTATGATGCGGAGCTGGAGATGAGAGAAGATGGCACTTCCTCCGCTGCGCCCACGCGGCGTGCGGGGAAGGTGGAGCGCAATGTGGCTCAGGATGCGTTTGTGCGGCTCGTGGATTTTCTGCGCGGCACGACGCTGGAGGTGCGGGTGAATGACCCGGCGAACCCGCATGGGCAGGAGACTTATCCGCTCGAAGTGCCGCCGGATACTGCGCCGGGCACACGGTTTCGGATTCCGCGCGCGGAGCCATTTGCCGGGGGCTTTGTGCAGATACGCCTGAAGCCGATGCCGGGAGGCCGCCTGAAAGTGCGCGGCTCGGATGTGCAGTGCGAACTGCGCATCAATGCGCGGCGCGCAAAGGAGGGCGGGATGGAAATGGTGACGGGCATCACGGGCATGCCGGTGCGGGTGCAGATTCCGCGCGCGGTTCCGCGTGGGGAAATCCTGCGCGGTGCGGGAGAAGGACTGCCGAAGGCGCGCGGGGGGCGGGGGGATTTGCTGGTGAAGGTGACCTATCGCGTGGAGGTGCGGGTGGTGAGGAGGTAGGGGAGACGTGAGAAGTGAGATGTGGAGATGTGGAGAGGTGAGAAGAGGCTTGGGTTTGGGAGCGCTTGGTGTTTTGGGCGGTGTGTTCCGCCTGAAGGCGGGACTACGTACGCACGGCTCCGCTCTTCTCCGTTTTGCTGGCGGATTTTGAACTACTTCCCGAGCCCGAAGGCTTCGTGGACTACGTTCACGCCTTCGGTGAGTTTGTCTTCCTGGATGATCACCGCGGTTTTGATTTCGGAGGTGCTGATCATCACGATGTTGATGCCCGCCTTGCTGAGGGCCTCGAACATCTTGGCGGCCACGCCGCTGTGGCTGCGCATGCCGACGCCGATGATGCTGAGCTTGCCGATGTCCTCTAGGATATCGAGCGAGCGGGCGCCGATGTCTTTTACTATTTGTCCCAGCGCGGTCTCCACCTTGGGCAGCTCGTCCTTGTTCAGCGTGAAGGAAATATCCGTCGTGCCGTCGTGCGAGACGTTTTGCACGATCACATCGACATCGATATTGGCCTCGGCCACCGCGCCCAAGATCTTGTACGCAATGCCAGGCGTGTCGGGCACACCCACCACGGTGAACTTGGCCTCATCGCGGTTGAAGGCGATGCCCGAAACGACGGCTTGTTCCATTTTTTCGTCTTCCTC
>JAYUWZ010000617.1:0-7552 GCA_043753265.1 Verrucomicrobiaceae bacterium | reverse complement strand
GCACGATGCCGGATGAAGTGGTATGGGATCCTTTCTGCGGGTCGGGTCTGGAGCTTATCGAGAAAGCGCTGCGTGGCGGTGTGCGCGATATTTATGGGACGGATCTTAGTGCGGAGGCGGTGGCTATCGCGGAGGCGAATTTTGCGGCGGCGGAGACGGGTGTGGCGCTTGCGAAATTTACGTGCAGTGATTTCCGCGACTTCGCAAAAATCGATGGGCTCAATAAGGGCGATGTTTCGCTGGTGGTGACCAATCCGCCCATGGGCAAGCGGGTGCCGGTGCCGAATCTGCGCGGGCTGATCGGTGAAATGATCGGTGCCGCTGCGAAAGTGTTGCGCCCTGGTGGGCGGCTTGTGTTTGCGAATCCGTTCAAAATGGAGAATCCGCATCCGGGGCTGACGCTGGAGTATAGGCGGGTGTTTGATCTCGGGGGGATCGAGTGCCGGCTGGAGATGTATCGGAAGGGGACGGCGAAGGGGCGCTAGGTAGAAGCTATCGACCTATCGACGAAGGGAGCGCAGTCTTGGACTGGCTTGAACCGAACCAACGCTCCTTCACGTAAGCGAGTGCCTCCACACCCGCAATCCCTTCCAAAGGCGGTGTCGCGCTTAGGCTTGCCACACGCAGTCCAAGGCTTCGCTCGCGTTTTCGTACCTCGCCGGTAATTGAGTGATATTCAGAGAGGGCTGCCGAGTGCATTCTGCCTGAAGGCGGGACTACGTACGAGCTGCTACACGACTTCCATCGGGCACTTGGGGAGGGCTCGGATGAATGACTGGCCGTAGCTTTTGGTGAGGATGCGTGGGTCGAGGATGACCACGATGCCTTTGTCGCTTTTGGTGCGGATGAGACGGCCCACGCCCTGGCGCAATTCGAGGATGGCCTCGGGGAGCGAGTAATCGCGGAAGGCGTCGCCGCCATCGGCCTCGATGCGCTCGAGGCGTGCCTCCACGAGCGGCGTATCGGGCACGGCAAATGGGAGGCGGGTGATGATGACTTTGCTCAGCGCTTCGCCGGGAACGTCCACGCCGCTCCAAAAGCTTTTCGTGCCGAACAGCACGTGCTGCTCGTCCTTCTTGAACTCGGACACCAGCCGCGAGCGCGACATGCCCTCGCCTTGGATGAGCAGTTTCCAATCGTGCTTTTCGTCGAAGGGTTCGCGGCAAAGCGCCGCCACGTTTTGCATCGTGCGATAGCTCGTGAAGAGCACGAATGCGCGTCCGTTCGTGAGTTCGACGAATTCCTCGATGCGCCTTGCGAGCGCCTGCTCGTAGTCCGCATCGCGCGGGTCGGGCATCTTCTTGGTCACGTAGAGGCGCATCTGCCTCTCGTAGTCGAAGGGTGAGCCGACCTTCAGCCCTGTCACTTCCTCGGCGCCCACGCGCTTGCGAAAGTATTCCAGCGATTCGCCACCCACGCTGAGGGTGGCGCTGGTGAGGATGCTGGTGTGGTTCTCGCGGAAGAGCAGTGCGCGCAGGTTTGCGGCGATGTCGACCGGTGCAGCGTGGAGATTGTAGAGGCTCTGAGTCTTGCCGCTCTGCTCCACCCAGTAGACGAAATCCTCGGCGTCCTGCTTGAGGAACACGGCGATGTTGGAGCGTGCGTCGCGAATCTTTCGCCCGAGGTCCTGGAGCTCTGCCTTCGTCGTCTCGTCCTCCATGCCCTTGAGCGTCTGGACGACGAGCGCCTGGAGTTTGGTGAGTTCGCCACTCAAGGTATCGGGCACGAACTCAGCGCGGCGCACACGGTATTCCTTGCCTTTCTTGAAGTCCGCGGCACCAGCGATGTTGGCAAAAAAGCTTTCCGTTTTTTCGAGGGTGTCCGTCACGGCACGCACGCCATCCGGGATGCGGAGGATTTGGAAAAGGCCCTTGCCGGTCTTGGGGTTGAAGAGGCGCTGTAGAGCGTGGCGCAGCCCGTATTGCGAGACGCCGAGGCCGATCATCTTGGAGGCGACGCTCTCGACTGTGTGGGCTTCGTCGAAGATCACAAAGTCGTTTGCGAAGAGATAGCCGCTCTCGTTTTCCTCCGCCTCCGCAAGGCCGCCGAGCGAGAGGAAAAAGAGCGTGTGATTCAGCACCACGACATCCGCCGCCACGAGCGCCTTGCGGACGGCCTGGTAGTGGCAGCGGGGATTTGTCCCGCAGCTCTTTGTGGTGCAGATATGGGGCTCGCTGCAAATCTGCGACCACACATTGGAGTCCGGTTCGACCGTGAGATCGCTCAGCGATCCGTCGGAGGTCGTCTGCGCCCATTGCCAGATGCGCTTGAGTTCCTCTGTCTCGGTGTCGGTGAAAAGTTCCCCGGAGGTGCGCATCGCGCGCTCTAGCCGCAGCGGGCACACGTAGTTTGCGCGGCCCTTCCAGAGCATCGCCGAAAAGCTGTCCTGCCCGAGCAACTCCGAGAGCACCGTGCGCACGATGGGTATGTCCTTGAAGACAAGCTGCTCCTGCAAATTGATGGTGTGGGTGGAGATGACCGCTTTCTTTTTCTTCTCCTTTGCCCAGAGTACTGCGGGGATGAGGTAGGCGAGCGATTTTCCCACGCCGGTGCCCGCCTCCACCACGAGGTGCCTGCCCTCACTCAGGGCTTCTGCCACGGCCACCGCCATGTCCTGTTGCTCGGGGCGGTATTCGAAGTTCTTTGCCTGCGCGAGCAGGCCATCCGGCGAAAAAAGATGCCGGATGCGCTCAGGAAAATCGGATGCTGGGCCGCTGCCGACGGAGATCACAGCCTGCCATTACGCGGTGACGCAGTGGGGAGCAAGTGTGGGGTGAGGATAGTTGGGCCGCATGACTTGTTCATCCGGCTTGACTCGCATGGCCTGGCCAATGCGAGTAGGGCAGGGAAAACGTAATTTAATTTCGATGGAGTAACCTGCTTCATGCAAGTAAACACGCCATGCATAGCCCGGCCGATGCCGGGTGTTTGTGAGGGCTATTCTGTGGCATCTGAAAACCTGGGGCGGCCTTACAAAACCAAGTAGTGGGGAGAGCGATTCGAATCTTTTAAAACTATGAGCACAACATCCAAAAAACTCACAGGCAAAGTTGCCATCGTCACAGGCGCGTCCAAGGGAATCGGCGCATCCATCGCCAAACACCTCGCCGCAGAGGGTGCGGCGGTGGTCGTGAACTTTTCCTCCAGCAAGGAAGGGGCAGATCGTGTCGTAGCGGAGATCACCAGTGGAGGCGGGAGGGCCATTGCGGTAAAAGCAAACATGGCGAACAAAGCCGAGATCGAGAATCTCTTTGCTGAGACTGCGAAGGCCTACGGGAAGCTCGATGTCCTGGTGAACAACGCGGGCATCTACGAATTCCAAGCACTCGGCCAGATCGAAGAGGAAAGCTTCCACCGCCAGTTTAATCTGAACGTTCTGGGTGTCGTGCTTGCCACGCAGGAGTCTCTGAAATACTTCAGTCCCGAAGGTGGCAGCATCATCAACATCAGCTCCGTGGTGAGCACGCTCTCGCCCGCAGGCAGCTCGGTTTACAATGCGACGAAGTCGGCGGTGGACGGATTGACGCGCACGTTCGCCAAGGAACTGGGTGCGCGCAAAATCCGCGTAAACTCCGTGAATCCTGGGCCTGTGGAAACCGAGGGCACGCACACGGCAGGTGTGGTCGATGCCTTCGCAGCCTATGCTGCCGTGACGCCCCTGGGCCGCATCGGTCAACCCAATGACATCGCCACCGGCGTGGTGTTCCTCGCTTCTGCCGATTCCGGCTGGCTCACTGGCGAGACCATGTTTCTGACTGGTGGTCTGCGGTAAACAGCGAGAGGAAGCCCTATGTCCATTACCTGGCGAGTCCTCGGCGGGCCCGGCTGCGACAATGCACTCTCCGTGCAGGTTGATAGCGGTCAGGCCATTGAGCGTTTATTGTTTGATTGCGGCGAGGGATGTGTCGGCGAGATGCCCTTCGCGGAAGTGCTGGCGATGGATCATCTTTTCTTCTCCCACTTCCACATGGACCATGTGGGCGGGTTCGATTCCTTTTTTCGCGCTAACTTCAACCGTGACACGAAGGTGAACCGCGTGTGGGGGCCGCCACAAACCATCCCCATCATGCAGCACCGTTTCCGCGGCTTTGTGTGGAATCTGCACGAGCAGATGTCCGCCACGTGGCGCGTCTCGGAGATTCACCCGGGCGAGATTCGCACCGCGCGCTTCGAGCTTCACGAGGCCTTCGCCATCACGCACGACGAAGGCTCGCAGCCTTTCGAGCGCATGGTTACGGAAGGTATCGGCTACACGGTGGAGTCCCTCACCATGGACCACCGCACGCCTTCGCTGGCTTACATCGTCCGCGAAAAACCGCGCCACAATATCGACACTTCCCGGCTCGCAGCGCTCGATCTCCGCCCGGGGCCTTGGATGAAACAACTCAAGGAGGTCTCCGATGCCTCGGCCACCGTGCTCATCGAAGGCACGCCGCATGCCGTCGGGGATCTCCGCGATCAGCTCATCGTCGAAACCGCAGGCGATTCCATCGCCTACCTCTCCGATTTCCTGTTGGACGAATCAGCCATGGAGCGCCTCATCCCCGTGTTGGCTTGCTGCCACACCGTGATCTGCGAAGGCCAGTACCGCCATGCGGACATCGACCTCGCCCTCAAAAATTACCACATGACGACTGTGCTCGCGGCTACCCTCGCTCAGCGTGCGCAGGTGGGAAAACTCGTGCTGTTCCATCTCTCCGATCGCTACGATCGCACCGGGTGGAGCGAGATGCTGCGCGATGCGAAACAGGTTTTTCCAAACACCAGTTATCCTGTGCACTGGGGGATGGAGGCTTGAAATTATTTGCATCCGGCGCGCAACTCCCGGCGCGGGGCGCGGTTTGCAAGAGGGCTATGAAAAGCACATTCCTTACCGTGGCAGCCGCAGCGCTGCTTGTGATCCCGAACCTCCAAGCCCAAGACAAGCCTGCGGACAAACCCGCTGGCGACAAGCCAGCCGGCGAGCGCCCCCCGGGCGGTCGTCCCGGTGGTGGACGCATGGGCAATCCTGAAGAGCGCCTGAAGATGATGACCGAGCGCCTCGGTCTCACCCAGGAGCAGCAGGACAAAATCAAGGCCATCTACGCCAAGAATGCCGACAAGACGAAAGCTCTGCGCGAGAAGGGTTTCCAAAACCTGAGCGATGACGAGAAGAAGGAAATGGGCGAACTCCGCAAGGCCGAGATGGAGGAAGTCTCCGCCGTCCTCACGGATGAGCAGAAGAAGAAGCTCGCCGAAGGCCGCCGTGGCGGTCCCGGTGGCGAAGGCCGTCGCCGTGGTGGTGCGGACGGCGATAAGCCCCCGGGCGACAAGCCCGCTGACAAACCCGAAGCCAAGTAAGCTCACTTACCGAAACCATTTAACCGCGAAGGCCGGGGATGACCCCGGCCTTCGTTTTGTACGGAAGGTGGCGCGGTTGCATAGTTGCCCACTGGCTATGCCGTGCTAACTATCTCCAGTAATGAAACCCCGCACAGCCGTCCTTTCTGCGCTCGCGCTCGTCGCGCTCGCGTGTGCGGCATACTTTCTTATTTCGGGCAATCCTGCCGCAATTGAACCCCATTCGCAGCAGGGTGTGGCACAGGACGCGCCCGCGAGTGAGATCGCGGCAACCACCCCGGTTCCGGGCGCGGGGTCGGATTCCGCTCCGCAGCCGGTTTCCGAGAAAGAGTGGGAGGCCATCATGGAAAGGATGAGCAGCGGATTGACCACCCAGCCCGTGGCCGAGGCGGATGTCCTCCGCTTCCTTGCGGCAAAGGGAGAGACTCCAGCAAATGTAATAGCCGCCTGGCTCTGCACGCGGAACGAAAAGTGGCTCGACCGTGCGTTGGAGTTATATCCCAAGGATCCCATGATCCTGTTTGCGAAACTGGGTTCGGGGGCTGCGGCGAAGCTGGACCCCGACATCATCCGCCGGTTCAACGAAGCTGCACCGGATAACCCGCTCCCGAAAATTTTTGAGGCACACCACTCTTTCAGTAGTGGCGACAAGCCGCTCGCACTGGAGGCAATCAAAGAGGCTCTGAAGCGGCCTGGCTTTTACACTTGGATGAATGAATCCACCGATGCCTCCCGTGCGCTCTACGAATTCACCGGGGTGCCGCCAGTGGTGGCGGACCTTGCGTCCACTTTTCAGACCACGATGTCCCACCTCTCGGTAACCCGAGGTGTTGCCAAAGAGATGATGGAAGTCTTTCACGCAAGCGCAAGTAACGGGGAAGACCCCGTACTCGTGCGGATGACCTACGAACTCGGTCGCATGTTTGCCACGCCGGAGGCCTCGCGTACGCTCATCGGGCAAATGGTCGGCTTTAGCATGGAGAAGCGAGCGCTGGAGGCGCTGCCAGCCGACAAGAAGCTGGACTGGCTACCCATTTCACCCAACGCGCGAATCGCGGAGATCGATGCAAGGAGAGGGAGCATCCCCGATGCAGTGGCGAACTCGGAGTGGCTCTTTGCCCAGAAGGACGTAACAATGCTCACCCAGTACCTGAAGCGATACCGGGGCGAGGGCGAGATGGCGGCGATTCAGTGGCTCGCTGGGCAGCGCGCTGCTGCCGCCGGCAGGTAAGATGTGAGAAGTGGAGAGGTTGAGAGGTGAGAAGCTCCGCAACTCGCAAATGATACAATCCCACCCCAGGCTCCGACCTGCGCCTTTCTTTAAATGTTGGGTGTTGAGCGTTGGACGTTTGACGTTTTCATTTCTAAGCCTTGCCCCCGCCGCGGCTCCCCGGTAACGAATCGCGGACTTTTCTTCTGCATCGATGAACATCCACGAGTACCAAGCCCGCGAACTATTCGGAAAATACGGCGTTGCCACCCAGCCGGGTCGCGTTGCCAGCACGCCGGAGGAGGCTGAGCAAGTCGCCATGGAGCTTGGCACCAAGCAGCTCGTCATCAAGGCGCAGATCCACGCCGGTGGGCGCGGGAAGGGGACTTTCAAGAGCGGCTTCAAGGGCGGCGTACACGTGTGCAGCAGCCCCGCCGAGGCAAAGAGGCTCGCGGGCAGCATGCTCGGCGAGGTGCTCGTGACGCACCAGACCGGCGCCGAGGGCAAGCTGGTGAGCAAGGTGTTTGTCGGCGAGGCCGTCGATATCACCCGCGAACTCTACTTCGCCATCCTGCACGACCGCGCTACCAGCGGCTACACCATCATCGCCAGCCTTGAAGGCGGAGTGAACATCGAGGAAGTCGCCGAGCACACGCCGGAGAAAATCGTGAAGGTGTTCATCCACCCGACCATCGGCCTGCAGGCCTACCAGAGCCGCGATCTCGCCGCAGCACTCGGCCTCCGCGGCCCGCTGATGACCCAGGCCGTGAAGCTTTTTGGAAGCCTCTTCAATCTCTTCCTCCGCTGCGATTGCTCCATGGTCGAGGTGAACCCGCTCGTCGTCACCGGCGATGGACGCCTGCTGGCGCTCGATGCAAAATTCAACTTCGACGACAACGCGCTCTACCGTCAGAAGGAAGTCAGCGCCATGCGCGACAAGTCCGAGGAGGATCCGCGCGAGGTCGCAGCGAGCGAGTTCAACCTGAACTACATCGGCCTCGA
>JAYUWZ010000616.1:0-1505 GCA_043753265.1 Verrucomicrobiaceae bacterium | reverse complement strand
TCGGTGCTTCTTGCTCGTTGCCTTGCTCATGCTCTTGCTCTCGGTCTTCAGAGAGCCCCTTCTTCGCCAACACCCTCAAAACTACCGTCAGCGTAGTTTACACATGTTTTTCAACAGCCTGCTAGAGCTTGCTCCCGTCGGGCGGGCGCGGAGCGCTGGCGGGAAAAGGCCATCGCCCGCTCACTCCACCGCAACCATCTCCCCGCGCTGCCCGAGCGCCCGCGCCATCACCGGGCACATTGCAACGAGCGGACGCACCTCCACGCTCACGCCGTGTTCGAGCAACGGAAACCCTTTGCCGATCTCCGCTGCCTCCTCAATGTCCGCCGCGCGCACAATCATGTAGCCGCCGATCACCTCCTTGGCCTCTGCGTAGGGGCCATCGGAAACCCAGCTCCCGTTCTTCCCTTTGATGGTCCGGGCTTCCTCGCCGAGTGGCTGGCCGCCCAAAAATTTCCCGCCCTCGGTGAGCTGGCTTACCCAGCCATAGACAGCGTCCATGATCTGCTGCGCGCTGTCCGGTGTGAGCCCGGCATCCCAATCGGTGCCGTGGAACAGGATGAGGTATTCGGAGGTTTCGGATGCGTTTTTCATGGCCGTGTGTGTTGAGGTTATTACAGGCTCGGGGCGGACTCCACCGTGGATTTAAGCGACGCGAGGCCATCCTCAAAAGTGCCGCCGATCATCTTGTCCATGTTGATGAACATCCCCATCACCTTGCAGATGTAGTTGCGCTCGCCAGTCATATCCCACGTCACGAGCGTCTCTCCGCTCTCGGGCTTGAAGGTGAATGCGGCCTCTGCGCCGCCCTCCATCGGGCGCTTGAATTCCAGTTTGAACTTCACCAGTTCATCGGGGCGGCTCTCCACGAGCGTCATGCGCCCTGCGCCGATCTGGTTGTTGCCATCCCACGCCAGCACAGCGCCCGTCCCGGCCCCGGGTCCTTCGAACGTGTGCGTCGCCGCGGGATCCAATTTGGAAAACGGATTCCACCCTTGGTATCTGTGCAGGTCATTGACGTGGGCAAACACTGCCGCGGGCGCCGCCGCCACGCGCACAGAGCGGGTGACACGAAATTGCGCAGGCTGAAAAGCGCCTGCAATAAGGATGAGGGCGACGATGGCCGCCAGGCCAATGAGAATTTTGATGAACATGATTCGCGGATGGTTGATGTGGCGAACAGGTCATCCCCCCGCCGCCGCACGCGCACGGCAGGATGCCCATTCACAGCAACGACGAACGGATGCGAACGCGGAGGACATCCCCTGCGCAGATTTTTTCCCGGCCCGGATTCGCAGGGCAATGACATGCAAATGAATTTGAGAGCCGCATTATCATTGCTGATGAAAATCCGCTCTTGAGAATATTAAGTGATACTTAGTATTCCACAGATACCCCTGCTTTCGACTCGGTAATACCCGTACTAGAGTTGGCAGGATCCTGTATTTAAGGGCTTTCCGGGGCGTTGGCACGATCCGGGCATTGGCATTGCTAGAAGGCTGCGC
>JAYUWZ010000615.1:0-3564 GCA_043753265.1 Verrucomicrobiaceae bacterium | reverse complement strand
ACGCAGAGATTTAAAAGCACCTGGTGTAATTGAGTGGGATCCCCCTGGATGGGCCACAAGTCGGGTGACACCGCACCACGCACGCGAATGCTTTTCAGGAAGGTGTCGTTGGCGATCTTTTCCATCTCCTTCACAAGGTGCCGAAGCTGCAACTCAATGCGCCTCCCCTCCACACCCTTCGCAAAGGAGAGCACCTGCCGGACCATGTCCGCCCCGCGCTCGGCACTCGTCCTGATGATGCCTAGCAGCTCCCGGCTCGCAACATCGTCAAAGCGCTGCTCCATAAGCGCGAGCGACATGAGAATCGGCGAAAGCATGTTGTTGAGATCGTGGGCAATCCCGCCCGCCAGGGTGCCGATGCTTTCCATCCGCTGGGCGCGGAGGAATTGCTGCTCGAGCTTTTTGCGCTCCGATTGATCCAGCACAAAGCAAAGCCCTTCCTCGGGAGCATCCGTGAAAGTCGCGGCACCCAGCAAAATCGGTAGTCTCGAGCCATCCTTGCGCACACATTCCCGCTCGTACGGGGCACAGACCCCCGAGGCGGCCAGCTCCGCATTGGCGCGCTGCTCCTGGTGCGCATATTCCGGCGGAGTGAGTGCCGCGCGGTGCAGCCTGCCTGCCGCGAGATCTTCCGGCGTATACCCGGTCATTCGGAGGAACGCGTCATTCGCATCCGTGATGAGCCCGCCCGCCTTCCAAAAGAAAACACCCTGGATGTTGGACTCCACGAGCCGCTGCATGCGCTCACTGGCCCGCCTGCGCTCGGTGATGTCGCGGATGAGCGCCAGCAGGTTGCCATCGGGCATCACCGTGGCAATCACCTCCGCTGGAAAGGTGGAGCCGTCCTTGCGCCGGAACTGCCGTTCCCTTTTGTAGTCGGCTTTGGTGTGGATCACTTTCAATGCCGGTTCGGCATTCGGGGATTCCAGTTCCACCACGATGTTCGACGCGTGCAGCCCGATGAACTCCTCGCGCGTATAACCCAGCATGCGGCACATGCTCGCGTTTGCATCGAGATACACGCTCTGTGGATCCGCAATCACGATGCCGTCCGGCGCGTACTCAAAGAGCGTGCGGTAGCGGCCCTCGCTGGCGAGCAAGGCCTCTTCGGCATGCTTGCGCGCAGTGATGTCCCGGCACGTCCCCAGCGCCCGCGCCGCCTTTCCCTCCCCATCCAGAAAAATCTGCCACCGTTCCTCCACAAACTTGATCTGCCCGCCGGGCAGCACCAGCCGGTGCTCAATGCTTCCATCGGTACGATTTTGGATCGATGCGAAAAATGTTTCATCCACCACTTTGCGATCATCGGGGTGCACCGTCTGGATGAATGTCTCGTGGCTGGGCTGAAACAGCGGGTCCGCCTCAAAGATACGGTAAGTTTCTTCAGACCAGATGACCGACATCGTGGCGAGATCCGTCTCCCAGCTCCCCACCTTTGCCACAGCCTGCGCCGCCACCAGTCGGCTGCGCTCCACTTCCAGTTGCGCGGCCAGCGCCCTCTGCTCCCTCTCGCTGCGTTCCAGCGCCTCCTCGGCTTTTCGCTGCTCCGTCACGTCGTGGGCGGTTCCGATCATTTTCAGCGGCAACCCGGTCCGCTCATTGTAAAAAACCTGCGCTGTCTCGTGGATCAAGCGCACCTCGCCATCACGCCTGATGAGGCGGTGCACGATGGAATACTGCCACCCCTCGCGAATCGCAGCAGTCACTGTATTTCGGATTGCCTCGTGTTCTTTTGGTGGCACGAGACTGAAGAAAAAACCATTTGTGACATTCACAGACCCCGGTTCGTAACCCGCAATCCGGAACATTTCGTCAGACCAGCGCAGGCTTCTCACCATGAAATCCCCGCTCGCGGGCAATTCCATTTCCCAGCTTCCAAAGTGCGCGATGCGCTGGGCCGCGGCCATGCTCGCCTCGCTCGCCCTCAAGGCGATTTCCACCAGGTTTCGCTGCTGCTCCTGCTCCTGGGCCTCCATTGCAAAGGACATGTCATTGGCCACCGTGACCATGAGTCGAAGCTCGTCATCCTGGAAATATCCAGCCTCGCCCGCGAATAGCACGATGGCCCCGACCACCGTATCGCCCACTTTTAGGGGAAAGGTTGCAGTGGAGCGGAAGCCATGCCGCTCCGCCTCTTCACGCCATGGCTTCATCCTCGGGTCAGCTGCAATATCGTTGCAAAAATCATGCGTCGCCGTCCGTATCGCGGTACCCACCGTTCCCTGGCTCAGCGGGCCGCCGTCGAGGGCGATGACCAAGTTCTGCAGATACTCCAGCCCTTCACCCATCGCTGCAACTGGCCGCGCAACCCGGGCAGCAGGGTCCACCTTCGCCACAAAAGCCATGCGAAGCAAACCGTCCTCCACCACGATGCGGCACACAGTCTCAAACAGCTCCTGTTTTCCGCGCGTGCGCACAATCGCCTCGCCTACTTTGCTCAGCACCGTGTGGAGGCGATTTAGACGGTGCAGCCGGAATTCCGCCAGCTTCCGTGGAGTGATATCCACGAAGACGGAGATGAAGTACTTGGCCTCCCCCCCGGCTGTCCGCTCCAGCGTCGTCACGAGGTTTATCCAGACCTCGGTCCCATCCTTCCTCCGGTATCGCTTCTCCGCCGTGTAGGAACTTATCTGGCCCGCAAGCATGGCCATCTGCGCATTCAAGGCGCTCCGACAGTCCTCCGGCATCGTCAGTTTTACGAACGTCATTTCGAGCAACTCCTCCCTCGCATATCCGGTAATCTCGCAGAGTTTTTCGTTCACCCGCAGGAAGCGTCCGTGCTCGGACACATGGGCAAGCCCCACGGCGGCCTGCTCAAAAGTACCCCGAAATCGCTCCTCGCTCTCCTCCAGCGCCTCGCGCGCGTGGCGGAACTCAGTGATGTCCCTCGAGATGCCGACGACCCCTATCACCTTTCCCTGCTGATCCCGGTAAGGTGCCTTGGTCGCAAGGTACGTCCTCGTAACTCCTCCGGCAGTGAGCGCCTCCTCCGTCGTGCGGGCCAGGCCGGATTCCATCACCCAGCGATCACTGGCCCAGATTACCTCGGCATCCTCTGGGCCGAACAACTCGGCATCATCGAGCCCCAGCACCTCGCCTGCTGGTCGCTGCACCACGCGCGCGGTTGCCGCGTTGCACAAAAGATACTTCCCCGCGCGGTCTTTTACAAACACCGCGTCCGTGGTGCCGTCCGCCACGGCCTTCAGCAACGCAGTGGAGCGCAGGGTTTCGATTTCGGCGGCACTGCGCCTTGCCTCCCGTGTCTGGGATTCCACGGCAAAGGAAATATTCTCGGCCAGCGCGTTGAGGAGGTGAAGCTCCTCCGTGTCGAAATAACCAATCTGCTCGCTGAAGACGGCAAGTACCCCGACACTGCGCCCCTCTCGCTTGAGAGGGAACACCGCGCAACTTCGAAACCCACGTTTGAGCGCTTCGTCGCGGGATGCGAAACAGCCGCTATCCGCCTCGATGTCATTGCAACAGGCCGGCGCTCCCGTGCGAAACGCGATGCCCGACGGCCCCTTTCCACCCGGCTGTTCTGCTGTCGTCACAATCTGGACCAAA
>JAYUWZ010000614.1:0-3564 GCA_043753265.1 Verrucomicrobiaceae bacterium | reverse complement strand
CGCCCGAAACCTTGTTCGCGCGCCAGCCTTCCGCCACGTCGCATTCTCCCAGCGCCGTCACGTATTTCGGCTTCCCATCTTGCAGCACCAGCCCATTGAGATGGCACCGATCCTCCGCCGCAAGCGCGGTGATGAATGATGGCTTCCACTGCGGCACAAAATTGTGCTCCCCGTCAAACGTGCACAGGCACGAAAAGCGGGTCGCCACCGCCCACAGCTCCCTGCCCGCCCACGCAAGTTCATGCCCGCGAATATCTCCCGTAGTATACCGCACCGCCGGGAGAAACACCGCATCGTGCATCCCCTTCGGCTCCAGCTCCGCGGCAGGCTCGCGAAACGCGCGGAAGACCTGCACATCGTGGTTGGTCCCCAGCGCCAGCATGCCATTTTGATAGGCAATTCCCATCGGGCTGTGAAAATCGCGGAAGTGCGTGTTCGCCTCGCCCCCCTGCTCGCGAATGAGCAGCAGCTTCCCCGCTTGGTAAGTCGAAACCGCCAGCGACACTCCCAGCGAATTCAGCACCTGCGCCAGCGTGCTGGTGTGCTCACTGGAAAGATCCAGTTGCGGCACCGCAATGGCCGGAGCTTCCCTGCGCGCAGCCCTCGGCGCCTGCTCCTTTAGCGCAGCCGATGCACGCCGCACAAGCGGCTCGAGCTGCGGTAATATCCCCGCTAGCACGCTCTCATGCTTCTTCCACTTGTCCGGATTCGGCGGCGTGAGCGTGTGCCGTGAAAGCGGCAGCGCTTCTTTGATAGGCTCGTCCCACCGCCACCCTGCAAAGGCGCTCAGCCGTTCCGCCATCGCCTGCGGATCACGGCACAGATCCTCGTAGCTCACCGCGCACCAGTCATCCGGATCGAGCGTCGTGAGATCGTCCAAAATCGTCTGGTTCGCATCCCACCACTGCCGCGTGGCAATCTCCGCGATCGGCTGTCCGGCCAGCTTCCGCCAGCCTTCCAGCAGCAGCAGCGACCACTTTTCCTCGCGTGGCCAGTCCGGCAGTTCCGGATACGTCACAAATTTCTGCGACTGCCACGCATCGATGATCGACCCGATATTTCCCGCGGGCTCGCGCACCAGATAAATGAACTTTGCACCCGGAAACGCCTCCGCCAAAAACCGCACGCGCAGCGCATTTTTCGGCGTCTTCTCCAGCATGCGCACGGCACCCGATACCGCATTCACCGGACGCCCCGTCCGATCATGAAGCCGGTAGAAAAACGCGCGCTGCAATTCCGTCACCGTATCCTGGTCCGCATCCTCCTCTGTAAGCCGGTTGGAATCATACCCCCGCGCAATCGGGTCCAGCTTCGGCAGCCCCTCGATCACCGCATGGCTCTCACCGCCCACCGTCCACACATCCGGCGCACGCGACAGCAATTCAAACAGCAGCGTGCTCCCCGAGCGCGGCGCGGACACGATGAACACAGGACGATCAAGCGGCACAGCCATTTTCAACACAGGCATGGGAGAGCGTGATTGGAAGGGTTGGGTTGGAAGTGACAAAGGCGTTTCAAAACCTACGCCAGTTTTTGGAATCGAAGATGGTGCCGGGGCGGAGGCGGGCGGCACAATGCGGCAGCCCTCTGCCGCTTTGGAGGGTGGTGCGGGTTCGTGGAGGGAGGAGGGCGGAGGCATTTCCACACGAGGATCCCCCGCCGTAGGCCTCGCAGTGGGAGCAGGCGCGGGCACAGACACCCCACGCCCAGGCTGCCGCGCGATTTCAGGACTCAGCGCCGTTCGCACAATGGACTGCCGCAGCGCCTCAATAACGCTGAGCCCATTGATCAGCGCCCGACCCTCGCCGAGACTCGGGAGCTTCGCATCGAAAGCCGCGATGGCCTTGTGGTAATCATCCCATCCGCTCTCCGCATCGCGATGCTCCGTCCACAGCGCATGCCACTGCTGGTGCAGCCGCTCCAGCGCGTGCGCCAGCTCCGGCGCAGGCTCCTTCAGGTCGCCCAGCATCCGCCCGGCCAGCGCCTGTTGTTCAAACGGCGACATCACAATCGGGAAATTCTCGTTCTCAAACGCCAGCGGTGGAGCCCCTGCCCCATCCACAAAGTGCACCGCCCGCGGTTTGTCTCCCGCGCGATCCACCAAATCCCAAAACGCCCCGCTCCCCACCGTGTCCGCCACGAGGTGGATGCGCGGCGTGTCCACGGGATTGATCACGTTGTGCGTCTTCCACGAATCGAAAATCCAGCACTCCCCCGCCGCCATGTGCACACTTTTCTCCAGGCACAGGAATCGCACGGCCGGATTCGTCACCGCCGGGATATGCACCCGCACATGGTGCATCCAGTAGTAGTTCGTATCCACATGCGGCGTCGCATCGTGCTGCCCCGCAATTCGCATCAGCCGCGCCCGCCCCAGCACCGTGCCCAGCGAAGCCAGCACCTGTTGGATATACGGACACCGTTGCAAGAAAGGCGTGGGCCGCATCGCCCCCTTCACCTCATCATTCATCCCCCCGCCCACGGTAATCAGCGGCAGCGCCGTATTCCCCGCATGCCCCTGCGGATGCGCCCGCCACTCCGACTCCGTAAACTGAAGCACCTCCGCCGAGAGACGCTCCACGTCAAACCGCAGTGGGAGTTGATAGAATTCTTTCTGGAGTCGAAACATATCTGTCTGTCGTTGTGCACCCAATCCTGCCCCCATCACCCCCTCCCACACAAAACTTTTCCACACCAGCGTGATTTAATTAAGGTCTACGGGAGCAGGAGCGCGCGTTCGAGAGTGAGCGCGGCCACTGGGAGCATGCGTCCGTGACGCATTTCCTCGTTCGTTACCATTCGCCGGTGTCCTCAACCGGCCACCTCATAGCGCGAAGCGCCTGTCTCCTTTACCCTCCCATTCTCGCGTTACCCACCGTTTTTAAGACCGGGTTTCAATCGCACCCTTTTCACACCCACCACAAAGTAGCCCCTTCACATCTCCCGCTAAATATGCGATGCTCTTACTATGAGGATGGCAGGAAAAGGGGCAGGTTCAGGGATTCAAAATGCGACCAGCATGGTCCTCTCGCGTACACCCTCGCATACCCCAAAATGTTCCATGGAACATTCCCGGTCCATCCCGTCCATCCCGTCCATCCCGTCCATCCCGTCCATCCCGTCCATCCCGTCCATCCCGTCCATCCCGTCCATCCCGTCCATCCAGTCCATCCAGTCCATCGCATCTATTGCAACAACTGCAACATCCCTCCCTCACCCTGTCGATCGCGTCCGTCGCACCTATCGCCGATAATTACCCACCGAGCCTCCTGCCCACCCATCGCCTTTATCGCACTTAATCCAAACCCGCCTCACATCTCACCAAGCCCCAGCCACTTGCACTGCGCGATTATCGGCGACGCCCCATCGCCGATAATCCCCTCACCCGCAAAAAGCTCACGCGCGTATTATGCGCAACAACTGCAAAAACCCTCTTCCAAGCTCGCCTCTCACCATCGCGCCCCTTATCCACCCCACCATGCTCAAGACCGCCCTGCTCCATCCCGAAATCCTCCGAGTATGCGCCCGTGCCGGACACCACTCCAAAATCCTCATTGCCAATGG
>JAYUWZ010000613.1:0-1507 GCA_043753265.1 Verrucomicrobiaceae bacterium | reverse complement strand
TGCCCGAGCCTGGCTCGGCAGCCCTGCTGCTGGGAGGCCTCGCCATGCTCGCCGCCCGCCGCCGGCGGACCCACGGGCACAATTAAAAGTGGATGAGATAATGGTATTAAAGGGCCGGGTAGCGTCCGCATTAAGTGGCAGGCCGCCCCTTTTTAAAAAGGGTCACCCTGAGCGAGGAACGAGTCGAAGGGCCTCACTTCACTGGCTGTGCCATCTCAGCCCCGTCTTCACTTCTACGCCCGGGCCCAGGGTGGCGCGTAAAAGCCCTCCCCGCTCTGACGTTTTTCTGACAAACTCCGCACAGCGCGCTGACACGCTTTTCGCGGCGGCGTGGCACTCTGACATTATGAAAGCCAGACTCTTTTCGATCCTTGCCGCGTTTCTTACGCTCATCGGCGGTGCGCAGGCGGATGGGCTGATCATCATTCATAATCCTCCGCCGCGCCCGGTGCCCCACGTTCCCCCGCCACACTGGCACCGGCCCCACTATTCCTTCGCGCCACTGGAGGTCGTGTTTCACAAGGTGGAGGTGGACATCACCGGGCAGCGTGCGACGACCCGGGTGGAGCAGGAATTTTTCAATCCGAACAACGTGCAACTGGAGGGGGAGTATATCTTCCCCATTCCCAAAGGCGCGCACCTCGACAAGTTCACCATGCGCATCGGCGACAAGGACATGGAGGCCGAGTTGCTCGATGCCGCGAAGGCCCGTGCAATCTACGAGGACATCGTGCGCCGGCAGAAGGATCCCGCGCTGCTGGAGTACACAGGCCGCCCGGCATTCCGTGTGCGCATCTTTCCCATCGAGCCAAATTCCCGGAAGAAGGTGAATCTGGTCTACAGCGAACTGCTAAAGGTGGATGGCGGCATGGCCAGCTACCTGTATCCGCTGAACACGGAGAAATTTTCGGCACAGCCGCTCAAGAACGTGAGCATCAAGGTGACCGTGAACGAGGACGCGCCGCTGAAAGCGCTCTACTCGCCCTCGCACTCGGTGGAGATCAAGCGCGATGGCGACAAGCGCGCGGTGATTGGCTGGGAGGCGAACAACACGCGGCCGGACACAGATTTCCAACTGCTCTTCTCCACCTCAACGACGGAAGTGGGGCTGAATCTCATCACCCAAAAGAAGGAAGGGGAGGATGGCTGGTTCCTGCTGCTCGCCTCGCCCGGCGCGGAGATGACCAAGAGCAAGGACACCAACCCGAAGGATGTCGTATTCGTGATGGATACGAGCGGCTCGATGGCTGGGAAAAAGCTGGAGCAGGCGAAAAAGGCCATGACCTTTTGCGTGGAGAACCTGAACGACTCGGATCGCTTTGAAATCGTGCGCTTCTCCACCGAGAGCGAGACGCTGTTTGAAAAACTCACCGACGCCAATCGTGCGAACCGCGACAAGGCGCTCGGGTTTATCAAAGACTTGCGCCCCATCGGCGGCACGGCCATTGCGGATGCGCTGGAGACTGCGCTGAAGCTGAAGTCCGCGGATGCCTCGCGGCCTTTCATG
>JAYUWZ010000612.1:0-3568 GCA_043753265.1 Verrucomicrobiaceae bacterium | reverse complement strand
CCGTGGTCAGTGAGGTCAGCGCCTTCTGCGTGGAGAAATTCGCACCAGGTGCCGAATAACTCCCGGTCATCGTGAAGTTGCCCGGATCCGCCACCGGGGGATTCCCCAGCAACTCCAGATCAAAGCTAATGTCCGAGGTGCTCGAGTCATTGTGAATCTCCACCGCAATGAGGTTCTCGCCAGCCTGCAACGCAGACGCAGGCACCGTGTAGGTCTCGATGGAATTCTCCACCGCACCACTGCGGGAATTCTGTGCCGCAGTCGTATGCCCCGCACCCGCCGCAAGGTTCAGGCGCTTGAGTTCCGAGCCATTCAGGTAAATGGCAACGCCATCATCGTACACGACATTCAGCGTGAGCGAGCCATGGACCGAGGGATCCGCCACATTGAATTTATGCCGGAAATAATAAGTCGGCCGCGTGGTGATCGGCACCGTCACCGTGGTGCGCTGATCCGATTCATTGCACCCAAACTCTGCGGGGCCCGTGCCCCACGTGGAGTCATCAAAAGTTGCCGAGCTTTTCCAATCCGCAGTCGGCGCGGTCAATTGCGAGTCGAGCCACTTCCAACTCGCCCCCGAGGCATTCGGCGCCTGTGCCGTTTTACCAGGAGCCACGAGCTGGGTGCTCGTGCCCCCGATTCCTCCGCCTATGCTCACCAGTGCGCTGCCCATTCCATTATAGAGCGGGATTCCCGGAAGGGGTACACCGCTCACATTGGAGGAAAGATTCACCGTCCCATCCCACACCGTGCGATCCACTGCCCCAGCGCCATTCAGCACCTCCGCGCGCACGAGGAATGGCTTCCCAGGAATATACGTCGCAGGTGCCGTCAGCCGCAAAGAGCCCGCAGTCAGCGTTCCCGAGACCGTGGTATAGCTCGCCACGTTCGGCTGAAAGAGCACATCCGCAGTCAAAGTCTGGAGCACTTTACCCGTGCCACCCGGCGTATCCCAAAACAGCACGTTCACCCGGTTCAGTCCGGGCCGCAGTACTGTGCCCCCGCCTGCGGGCACCGCGAGGCTCCACGTTCCCGCCATGGTCGAGGGCGTGTTCCGGGTGCGATAGTTCGTCGTCGCCTCCACGCTGTTCACGGTGATCGAGTAAGTCTTCGCCACGTTAAACGTGCCGCTAAATGTCGCCGCTCCATTCAGCGTACGCTTGTATCCCTCGGGTGTGTCGGTCCCACCCACCGTGGTCACCAGCGAGTAGTTTTGCTGGATCTGCGCCAGCACGCTCGCGCGTCGCGTGGTCACGAAGGCTTTGATTTCGCTCGTACTCCGACTGCGCGCCGTGACCGGATCCGCCAGAGGTACCCAGCCATCCATGATTTGATCCACGATGAGATCAACAGTCGCGCTGGTGTACCACGTATTGAGCCCTTCGAGCAGTGCCGCATAATAGCGCGGCACCAGTTGCGGATGATTGAACAGCCGGGTCAGCCCCACCATTCCAGTTCCCGGCGAAGCCCCGCCATCGTAGGTGAAAATATCGCGTGTGCCTCCGCTCACTGTGTCGCCAATATCGAACACCGTATCCAGATCATGCGGGATGAAACGCATCCGCGGATCGATTACCCCAAAATAGATCGACGCATCATCGCCACGCCCGCTCGTGAGACCGCCCTCCACATTGCCAATCAAGGTATCCGCCGCGATATAGCGGTAGAAATTGTCCAGATCGAGCACCGCACCCACCGCCGCGGGATACTCCGCATCGGAGATCGCCGGCTGCGAAGCCGTACCGCCCGTCACGGGCGCGCTTACGATTTTGGAAAAGTTGATGAGATCGCTGTAGTCGTTCGCGTCCTTGTTCGTTTCCTTGATGAATGTGTCGCTATACGCCGCCGGGTCCGACCCCTCATCGCGAAACTCACCACTGCGAATGTCTCCAAAGGGATAACTGTGATCATCCATCCGGTAAAAATTTCCGTCCGGGTCATTGGGATAATGGTGCTCCGCCCAATCACCACCACGCCCCTCCAGTCGCGCATAGCGCCCATACATCCGGCCCACCACAGCAGATGGCACTGTCGGCTCAGAGAGATCCGCGCCATTCACCCGCACCTTTACCAGCGCGGCATCCTGCGTCGCCATCCCGGCACGCGCCATCATCGCCTGGCCCAGTGCCTGTGCATAGCCATACCGGCAATTCAGCCCGAAAGACCGGCTCGAATTCCAAGGCTCGGCTCCGGTGAACTGCACATGGTAGTTGTTTGGTGGGCCCAGCGCGGAGCCCATTCCGCGATTCCGCACGCCGCTCTGGTAGCGCGTTTTCACGCCGGTACCGTCATGCGAGATGAAGGTCGCATTGAAAGTCGCATCCGACTCCTGCTGGCCATTGGTCGTCTGGAGCACCACCAATTCATTCCGCTCCGCGACCGTCATGATGATCCGATACACGGGGTTATCCGCAGCCGTGCGAAAGGTCGCATTCGCATCGTAGCTGTTGTCCACGACATACAGCGCATTCGTCACCTGTCCAAAAGTCTCCGGCACCACCCCCACGTCACTCGTGCGAGCAGGTGCGGGCCACGTGCGCGTCTGCGTCCCATCTGTCGCCGAGATATACCATTCCACGATGGCGAGATTTCCGCGCAGAGGAATCGTCGCCTCCACATCGCCGTCTCCATCCGTGTCGCTCATAGGCAGCGGCGCAAAGGCTCCCGGGGATGCCGCGCTCTGCCGCCAGTACAGCGTCGCAGTCGCACCCACCTCATCCTCCAGGGTGCAGGAAACGGTCACCGCCTGGCTGCTCGTGGGAATCTCCGGCTTGTGCTTTGCATCCTTGATCAGCGGCGCCACATCCACCGAGGCCACGCTATTGGCCGCACCGGGAGTTCCCCCGGCCACGGTGCTCGCTGCCCAGTTCTGCGCGCTGCCATTTCCCAGCGCGGGATTGCGCAGTTCCAGCGTCTGCCCCCCTCCATCCGCGCCGCTCGTCCACTCCCACCCTTTGTGGCCAAAAGTCACCGACTGCCGACCCCGCACCGCCCAGTCCCCGTCCGGGGCATACGTTACGTCGCTGACCTTCTCCCCCTGCGCATCCTCGATCTGAATCTCCTCCCCGCTATTGCTCAGCCTCCCCGTCCAATTCCCAAGCACCACGCCCGCAAATGCTGGGTTTGCCGCCTGAAAGGCCGCCACATCCGCCGCAACCACCAGGTAGCCGCCAGCCGGGATCGTCGTCCCTGGCGGAAAGGTAAAACTCACTCCCTTGCTAAACGTCCACCCGCTGACATCCGCGCCGACTGGATCAGGATTCAAAATTTCGACCCACTCCTGCGAAGGCAGCTCAGGAACCCCCGGGGGCTTGAACATGATTTCGTTGATGACAGGAGCAGCCTGGGCAGAAGCTGCAATGGCCACGACAAGGCACGACGGAACAAATAGGCGGGAAAACACAGGAAGGTAGCGGGTAAAATGACATCTGAATTTTACCCAATCATTACAAACACGCAAGGGACGGAATGTGAATGACCCCTTACCTTTTCCTTACTCTACAGAAAAGCGCCCATGAAAAAGCAGATATGTCCGGAGCGCGGTCTGTGTGCGAAGCACCAGCCGCAG
>JAYUWZ010000611.1:0-1509 GCA_043753265.1 Verrucomicrobiaceae bacterium | reverse complement strand
CGCATTCGCGGCGGAGTGATTGAATCGCTCGGCGCGCTGCAGCCTGTCGTGGGAGAGGAAACGTTTGACTGCGGCGGCGCCTATCTCGCGCCCGGGTTTATCGATTTGCACATCCACGGTGCGATGCGGCGCGACACCATGGAGGCAAGCGTGGATGCGTTTGATGCCATCACCCGCCACCACGCGCGAGGCGGCACCACGGCTCTTGCGCTCACCACGGTGGTCGCGCCGAGTGAGGACATTCTGCGGGTCCTCCATTTTGCACGCGAATATCGCACGCGCAGACCGGTGGGTGCGCGGTTGCTTGGCATCCACGTGGAGGGGCCCTATTTTTCGCCAAGTCGGCCGGGGGCGCACTGGCCGCACCTCATCCGGAATCCCGACCCGTCCGAATATTCCCCATGGCTCGATTCTGTGGATGTGATGACTCAAATGACGATCGCGCCTGAGCTGCCGGGAGCACTCCCGCTCATAGAGGCGCTTTCCGCCAGGGGAGTCATCGCCAGCGGTGGCCACAGTGAAGCATGGGACGAGGAGGCTGCCGCCGCCTTTGCCGCAGGGATGCGGCAGGTGACGCACACTTTTAATTGCATGTCTTCGCAGCGCCGCCGCGGTCCCTACCGGGTGGCGGGCCTGCTGGAATTTGCCATGAGCGAGCCGGGGGTGTTGTGCGAACTCATCGGCGACGGGCATCACGTGTCGCCCACGCTCATGCGCGCGCTTTACCAGGCCAAGGGGGCTGCGGGCATCGCCCTGGTGACCGATGCCGCGGGTGGTGCGGGTCTGGAAGATGGGGAGGCGTACACACTTGGGACGCTGCCTGCCGTGGTGCGGAATGGAGTGGGTGTGACCGCCGATGGCGCGGCCCTCGCCAGCAGCACCTGTGGCATGATCGATTGCGTGCGAAACATGACCCAGCTCACGGGCGCGCCGCTGTGTGAATCGGTGCGGATGGCCACGCACAACCCCGCCAGGGCCCTGGGAAAGGCGGGCGCAAAAGGCTCTCTCACAGCGGGTTGCGATGCCGACCTCGTCCTCTTTGACGCGGAATACAAAGTCCGCCGAACCATCGTCGGAGGTGACACCGTATTTAATATGCCAGATTAACATGCCCGCCACGTGCATGTGGCATTTCCGATGCTTAATTGAACTCGTTATGAAAACCCCTTCCCGAACACCAAAACATCCCGACTGGCTCGGCATCGAGGTCACCCTCGAACTCATTGCCGGCGGCATTATATTCCTCATCGTCCTTCGCTGGTTGATGAAGCGACCGAGTCGCCGGATTCTGGCAGGCATGTAAAATCCAGAATTTGCATGCGCCCGTGTTTTCGCGGATGGTGTCGCGAGACATGACCTTGACCGACCAGATTCACGACTTTGGAAAGCGCGCGCGCGCGGCGGCCCGTTTGCTGCGCCAATGCACCACGGAGCAGAAGAACCAGGGCCTGCGCGCCATGGCTGATGAACTCATCTCCGCGCAGGATGAAATCCTTTCCGCGAACGCGA
>JAYUWZ010000610.1:0-7589 GCA_043753265.1 Verrucomicrobiaceae bacterium | reverse complement strand
TCATAAACACAGCCGACGATCCAATCGACGGCCTCGTCATTGCACGTACAGCCGGAATGGTCGACGCCACCGTGTCCAACCTCACATTCCCCGCGGTGAAGGTATAGAGCAGTAATCGCTGGCTGGCATAGAATCGCGAGCCGCTATCTGGAGTGCTGGAGCTTGCTCCAGCTCTGGCGGGGGGCGCAGGCGGCGGGTGGCAGGAGTCCCTCTATTTAAGGAAATGCGTGTGGAAGAAAAAACGGCGAATCGCTAGCGACGAGCCCCGCTCGTCAGCGTTAGAGCAAATCAACAAACTCTGTAGCCGTGGAAATGGAAAGCACGCTGGACACTTGTCTGGGAGGGTAAGGTGCGCCACTACGTGGCGCGGCTCACGGTCGCTTGTTCCGGGGCTTTCGCCCCGGCTACCGTTGGTATGCCGCTTCGCGGCAGAGCGGCCATACAAAGACTTGAAATGCTATAGAGCGGTTGAATTTAAGGTGTAGCCAGTTTGCCGCGTAGCGGCAGCCACAATAATAGCCGTGGCGTGGAGCGAAGCGGAACCCACGGAACATGCTTAACCTTCCACGTTTCCAGAAATCTCTACCTCTTCAAAAGAGGCTACGAAACTAATTGAAACGCGTTAGCCCCGAAAACCTACTGCACCACTTCCCGCCAGCTCGCGAGGTCGAAGCCAAGGATCGGCCCCACATTGAGCGCCAGGGCCTCGTCATAGTGGAATCGCGCGGAGCTTTTCACCCACATGCTGCCGCTCGTCACCGCGCCCGCAAAATTGCCACCTCCCGCAAACACGAGCGAATGCTCTGGCGCATAGATGGTGGCCTCCATGTCGGCCCCGAGGTTGAACGACATGGTGCCTTTTCCCGGGTTGGGTTTAAGGCCGAAGATTTGAAGGTTCGATGCCTTGCGGCTCCCATTCACCCAGGCGTTGCTGCCGGTGGAAATGTCCCCCTGCACATATACTTTTGCCTTCACTCCAGGATCCAGAACGAGGCGCCCGCTGAAATCCCCGGTGACCCAGATTTCCACATCGGTGGCAAGGCCTAGCAACCCTTTGTTGATACGCACTTCACCAGTAATGTTGTTAAACTTATAACGCGCGGGAATGAGCAGGGAACCCGCTGAAAGAGTTGTCGGGAGACGCGGAATGGGGACGACGGCGGTCCCCGTCCAGGTAGGAGACTTTAGCGGCGGGACGGATTGGTAGCGGTTATTGTCCACCGTCCCTGTGATGCGGCTCGTTTTGGCGAAAGTGGATCCATTGGTGAGCACATTTCCATAGACGTAACCAGGCATGGTGATCTGCGAGGTGTTGGTCTGCACGGCCACATTGCTCAGCCGCTTCATCACATCATAGAGACCGGAGGTCGAGGTGGTGGGCAGCAGGGAGTTGAAGCTGTCGAAAACGGCACCGTCGTTGTCCACGCGGAGCGGGCCCTGGCTCACGAAACCAGTCTTGAACGGCAGCGAAGGCCGCAGGGTCACTTCGATGGTGCGCGAAACATACGGACGCGATGCCCGCTGCCCGGACTGCCTGTCCCAGACGAGTGTGGGCTGGCGAAGCGCATTCTCCGCCTTCTCGTACCCTGCCGTGCGGTGGGCGTCGAGGTAGGCGATTCCAGTCGAGCGCAGCTTCACCAGTTGCAGGGAAAGCTCCCCGGATGTCAGCCCGAGCAGCGTGTTGGGAATCGCGTCGAGCGGCAGCACTTCGATGGTGACCTTGGCCTGTTGCTCCCCGTTGCCCTCGCCATGGGTGATGAGCGGAGGAGGAGTGAGAACCACGTTGAGATTCAGCGGCAGTCCGGTGCTTCCCGGTTGCAGCGAAAGGCCCACGTTCAGGAGCCCGAGAATGTTTTCCGGTATGCTCAACCCCAAAATTTCCTGTGAATTAAGACGAACGTCGGGCAGGGCGGAAGTGAGTTGCGCGATGGCGATGTCCACGCCCGCGTCGGCGGTGACGAGCGCCTGCTGCCAGTTCGCCGCCCGGTGGATGGCGCGGTAGGAATCGCGAATGCGCAGGATGATCTGTCCTGCAACCATGCTTAGGATCGCCAGCGACCCGAGCACGAAATACAACACATAACCGCGTCTGCTTCGCAGACTGTTTAGGGAACAATGGTTGTTCATTGGAATGAGGAGTGAGGTTACCAGGTATTGGTCCAGTAACCGAGTTCGCACGTCATCGTGGTTGCCGGTGTTTCCACGGGATGCCTGCTGTAGCGGGCCTGGAAAGCCATGGTGGCCTTGATGTGGCTGCCGGTTTGCACAACTTGAAAACGAGTCTGGCGAGTGGTCACCACGCTTACTTCAGCTCCTTTGGTTCGCGTGAGGCGATTGCCGGTAAAGCTGTAGGTGATTGTCTCCGTCGTGGGTGCGCTTGAGCCGGAGGGAAGCAGCAACCCGAGCAGCGTGCTGGGTAGTTGAAGATTAAGCAGGCCCGGCGACGTCGTGGTGGTCGTGAAAACAATGCTCGTGCCACCCGCGCGAATCTCCGCCGCGGTCGCGCTCCGCGAATCGCGTTTGATGGTGTCCATCGCCCTCACCTGTTCCTGGTGGGCGGTAATGAAGTCCTGCGAGGCGGCAAAGCTGCGTTGCAGGCAAAAGACGCCTGCCGTGACCGCTCCGAGCACAATGCTCATCACGGCGGCGGCGACCATTACTTCCGCAAGTGTGAAACCACGGCGAATGCGAGAGAGGGTTTTCATTTGATGAGACCTGAGAGTGATACGACCGATGAAATTTCGCGTACGCGTTCCCGCCCGCTGCCCATGGTATTCCACTTGAGCTGGAGATCCACGCGGACCGCGATGAGCGAGCGCAGCGAGAAGCCGGCGGGCGGCTCCGAAATGATGGTGCAGGTGCCATTCGCAGCACGTTCCACTACGATGGGCACCGGTGCGGGAACCAGCGGCGGGTAAGGCGACACGGTTACTTTGATCCGGGGGCGATCTAATTGGGTGAGTCCATCGCAAGTGAGCCCCTGGAGCAGGGTTCGCACTCCACTGGCCGTGGAAACCTGGGACCAGTTGCGCGCCCTCATGGTTTCGATTCCATGCTCAATGGTGTAACTCGCAAGCGCCGTCTCCCTCTGGGAGCGCACAAAGGCGCGGCATGTCGAATTCAGACCCATCAGCCCAAGGATCATCAAAGTAAGCAACCCCGCCGTGACCATTACTTCAACCAGCGTTAAACCAATGCGGGATGTCCGCAACGACCTTAAAGGGGAGAAGGCCTTTATAGGGAACAAAGCTTGGCTCGATGGCAGGATGAGTAATGCCATAATTTCTATATGTCTCCCTCTCTGTTAATTACCTGTGGTGCCACCCATTCAATGCGCTCCGGAACAAGCGCCATCGGGGTGGTTGCATTGCGGCGGCCTGTGCCCGGAAGGCTTGGCTCACCGGGTTCCTGCTGCCACACCGGATTGCCGGGAAAGCTCCACGCACCGAGCGTGAGGTCCAGGCAGCGAATGATTTCCAGCGCCACCGCAATGAGCGTGGCATTGAAAATCCGGAAAGGCAGATGCCGCGTGTCCCGCGAGGATTGCAAATGGATGATTCGCGCGAAAGCATGGCGCAGCGAAACGGCGGCCAAGCAGGCACGCAATGGGACTTTCGCATCGAATTCATGCAAGAAACGCTCCAGATCGAAAGCAAGCAACTCAAGGCCCTCCCTTGTTTCCATTGCCAAATCCACATTATGGGCAAGGCCGGTAATTTGGAGAATCAGTTGCTCCAGCGTGATCTCGCAAGCCCGCGACTGTCCCATCGTCAAACGTTGCATCAGCAATATCTGGCGGTTGCTCAACGCGAGCGGGAAGGGGATGGGTTTTAGAGGTTCGCGAGGCGTTTCGATTTGCGCAGGGGTTTGCGCTGCCACCGGCTCATGGCTGTCGTGGAAAAGCTCGCTACATGCAGTTGAGGAGGTGCCTTGCATCACTGCTTATTACAAGCAGGTCATGGTGCCTGTCTTCACCGACCGATTCGGATTTTAGTTTTCCATTGTTACGGAAATTATAATGCGGGCAGTACGGGTACTATCTGCCGGGGGGAATGAACTTCTGTTCTATTCTTCGATGAGTTTGTTCCTCAAAGCGTAACGGATTAGTTCCCCAAGCGACTTAACTCCCAGCTTTTTCATCAACGCTGCACGGTGACTCTCAGCCGTGCGCACTCCCACTCCCAAATGTGAGGCAACCTCTTTGTTACTACGTCCTTCCGCCACCATCTGCACCACTTCACGTTCCCGCGCCGTCAGGGTCTCCCCAGGCTCAGGCCGCTCACCGTCGGCCTCGCTGTGGATATATCGCGAGAAGACAATCTCCGAAATCCGGGGTGTAAAGTAAGGCTTCCTATCGAGCGCTGCTTCAACCGCATGGATAAGATGGGTGCTGTCATCCGTCTTTAGTAAATAACTGCGGGCACCTGCCGCAAATACCGCATGCACCAGATCCTCCATCTGGTGGGCCGTAAAGATAATGACCTCCGTAAGAGGGTCCGCATGTTTGATTTGCTTGAGCGCCTCCACGCCGCTGAGCTCGGGAAGGGTGACATCCAGTATCACCACATCGGGCTTTAGTTCGCTCGCCGCAGTCACCCCAGCCCTGCCGTTCGAGGCCTCACCGCAAATTTTCCACCCAGCATGCCTTTCCAGCGCAAAGCGCACCCCGTCCCGCACGATTGCGTGGTCGTCCACGAGGAGGATGCGGGCTTCTTTGGTACTGCCGTTGGTGGGTATCATCCGTGTAGAGCTTGATGAATCGTCGTGAGGAGTAACGACTTATTGTAGGGTTTCGTGAGGAAAGCGGTGAGCTTGAGCTGCTGCAGTTCCCGTGCGTCGGATTCCGCACTATGTCCGGAGGTGCCTATGACTTTTACCCCGGGCTCCATTTTCTGCAGTGCGCGCGTCAGCGAGGCTCCATCGAGGAATGGCATCGAGGCATCCGTGATCACGAGGCGGATTTCCGCGCCTCGCTGCGCGTAGAATGCGATGGCCTCGGTCCCGTCGGAGGCGAGCAGCACCTTGTATCCGGCCTGTTCCAGCATGGCCCCGGCGACGACCCTTACAGCTTCCTCGTCGTCCACGAGCATGAGGAGTTCTCCACTCCCGCGCGGCACCTGGGTGCGGCCTTCCTCGCCATTGCGCTCCGAGTTCACGGCGGAGGCCGGCAGAAATATCCGGAACGTGGTGCCCCTGTTCATCCCGCTGTCCACGGTGAGAAACCCATGATGGTTTTTTACGATTCCCAGCACGGTGGAAAGCCCAAGACCCGTGCCCTTGCCCACCGCCTTCGTCGTGAAGAAAGGGTCGAAAATTTTGTCCAGGATATCCTTTGGAATACCCACCCCATTGTCGCTCACCTGCACCACTACACACGGGCCGGGCTTTGCGTCGGCCACCATGCTCGCATAGCTCTCATCCACCACGACATTATTGACGCTCAGGGAGAGGACTCCTCCGTGGGGCATCGCATCCCGGGCATTGATGGTGAGGTTCAGGATCACCTGGTGTAATTGCGTCGGGTCGCCCTCGACCGGCCACAGGTCCTCCTGGCAATTGCGCATCACCGTGATCGATTTCGAGAACGTTTCCTGCGCCATGCCCGTGACCTCCTCCACCAGGCGCCTGCAGTTCACCGGCACCCGCCGGGTCTCCACTCCACGTGCAAACATGAGCACCTGCTTTACAATCTCGGCGCCACGGTTGGCCGCGGAGAGGATCGTGCTCAAAATCTTCATCTTCAGTTCCGGCTCCAGCTCCTCCTCCAGGACCGGCACGGACATGATGATGGGGGAAAGGATATTGTTCAGATCGTGCGCCACGCCGCTCGCCAGCGTTCCCACACTGTCCAGCCGCTGTGCGCGCAGGAACTGGGCCTCGAGGGTTTTGCGCTCGGTGATGTCCGTATGCATCGCCAGCAGCGAAATGGGGTGGTCGTTCTCGTCGCGCACCAGCGTCACCCGTGAGCTTGCGATGACTTCCTTTCCACTCTTGGTGCGCTTGCGCAACTCCCCGCTCCATTCGCCCTTCTCCATCAATCCGTCGCCGATGCGGATCGCGTCATTCGCGTCGGCGAGCAGAAGGTCCGAGACCTGGCTGCCCAGCACCTCACCAGCGGTCCATCCATGCAGACGTTCGGCCCCCTCGTTCCAGTAAACGATTTCGCCACTTTTGAAATCGACCACCAGAATCGCATCCGAGGCAAGGTCCAGCAGGCGGGCCTGCTCCCGGGCCTGCTTTTCCGCGTGCTTCCGCTCCGTGATGTCACGTGCGATAATCGCCGCGCCTGAGATGGTTCCCGCTGCATCGCGGATGGGGGAGATGGTGAGCGAGACGTTGATCAGCCGGCCATCCTTTCGCTTCCGCACCGTTTCGAAATGATGCACATGCGCCCCTCTCCGCAGTTCCTCCAGGAGCTGCGCCTCTTCTTGTTTTAAGTCCTCCGGTACGATGATGCTGATCGGTTCGCCAATCATCTCCTCCGCAGAATAGCAGAATAGCTGCTCGGCAGCGTGATTCCAACTCGTCACCCGCCCATCCAGCGACTTGCTGATGATGCCATCCATCGTGGATTCGATGATTCCCTCCAACTGCCTGCGAATCAGTGCATGGTCGAGCTCGACCTTCTGGTAGCTCGATATGTCGAACAACACATTGATCGCCCCGGTGATGTTTCCCTGCGTGTCACGCAAGGGTTGTGCTTGCGGGATGACATTCACCCGTTTGCCGTCCGGGCGTTCGATCACGATTTCCTGGCCACTCACGGGTTCACCCTCTCGAATGGCGATCGCCATGGGATACTCCTCCAGTTCGAGCGGGGTGCCGTTGGGCTGGAATATCTTCCACGAGCCGCACCACAAATCATTGCCCAGACGCGGATGCCTGCCCCACAGCTCGGCAGCTGCCTGATTGTAAAACGTGACATGGCCCAGCGTGTCGCACATGTAAATGGCCGCTGGCAGCGAGTTCACCAAGGTCTCCCACTCTCCCAGCCACTGCTCTCTGCGCTCCATGAGCCTGTTGTGGGTTACGGTCCATCCCTTGCGAAGGGGCAGTGGGCGGATTTCCACCTGAAACCTCCCTCCGGCTCCAGCTGGGTCTGCCAGCAACTCCATCCCAAAAGTTATCCTTCTACCGCTCAGCATGTCCTGCACGCCCGCGAGGAGCTCGCCGCCATGTGTCCCATGGAGCGTCCTGCACGCCTCCACGTAATCCCAGCCAGTCTGAAGCTCTTGCACAAAGGCCGGCGCGTGTTCGGCATGCGCACAAGCCTGGTTCTTATAAATCACCCGCCCGCCTGCATCCAGCACCACCACTGCGATGGGGAGTGCATCGAATACACATTGCAGCGTGGCGCGTTCAGTTTCCAGGGGGAATCCTTCCGCGTTCCAGTGCGAATCGCTCACCAATGCCAGTTGTGCCGTGTGTTGCAGCATTTTGGGTGGTGTCATGATTTCCCGTACTCCGGGAAAATTCTGGTTTCAGGGATGCCCGACCCGTTCCTCGACTCGTTCCATATACCTCTCACGGCAAAGCTGTGGCCGGACTCCTCGCGTAACGAGGAATCCAATGACACCAAACACCGTGGG
>JAYUWZ010000609.1:0-3578 GCA_043753265.1 Verrucomicrobiaceae bacterium | reverse complement strand
AGCCGGTTTCGATGCGGCACGCATTTTCGAGGCGCAGGAGCAGTGGAAAAGCGCACTGGCTATCTACGAAAAAATGACTGCCGCCGAGGGCCCCAGATCCGCAGAAGCTCGGGCACGCGTGAAGAATCTGCGGCTCGATAAATTCATTTGGGAGTGAGATCGGAATTTCTGGTTTCTGATTTCAAATTTCTCATTTAGAAGCTCCCGCTCCAAACGCGTCGCAGTCCCTTTGAAATCTACCTCTGAAATGGCCAAGCTCTTTATTCCCGGTCCGGTCCACGTCTCCGAAAAAACCTTCCGCGCCTTCACCCGTGCGCTGATCGGGCATCGGAGCGGCGACTTCAAAAAGCTCTACGGAGGCATCCAGCCTCGACTGCAGGAGCTCTGGGGGACGCGCCAGCCGGTGTTCCTTTCCACCTCGAGCGCATGGGGCGTCATGGAAGGCGCGGTGCGCAATCTCGTCGGCTCGGGCAAAGTGCTCAACTGCATGTGCGGTGCGTTTTCCGATAAGTGGCTCGACGTGTCGAAAAAGTGCGGCAAAGACGCGGTGGCCCTCCAGGTAGAATGGGGTCAGCCGATCCGAGGCGAGCAGCTCGACGCAGCGCTGAGCGCGGGGGGATTCGACGCGGTGACGATCATCCACAACGAAACGTCCACCGGTGTCATGTCGAACATCGTCGAGCTGGCTGAGGTGCTGCGGAAGTATCCCGACGTATGCTCGATCGTTGACAGCGTCTCGTCCTTCTCTGTGCTTCCGCTACCGATGGATGAACTCGGGATCGACGTGCTGCTCACCGGCTCGCAGAAGGCGCTCGCGATGCCTCCGGGGCTTGCGCTCTTCTCCGCCAGCAAGCGGGCGATGGATCGCGCTGCGACGGTGAAGGGCCGCGGCTACTACTTCGACTTCCTTGAGTTCGCGAAGAATCAGGCCGAGGACATGACGCCGTCCACGCCATCCATCAGCCACATCTACGCGCTGGAATCGAAGCTCGACGACATCTTCACAGAAGGCGTCTCCGCCCGGCACGCGCGGCACGCCGACTTGAACGCGATGGTGCATGACTGGGTGCAGGCGCGCGGGTTCGATTTCTTCGCGCCGGAAGGTTTCCGCTCCGTCTCGCTCACCTGCGTGGCAAACACCCGCGGCATAGACGTGACCGCGATGGGCAAGGCCATGAAAGATCGCCACGCGATGATCATCGACGGCGGTTACGGCAAGCTGAAGGGCAAAACCTTCCGCCTTTCCAACATGGGCGACGAGACCCGCGAGACGATTGCGGAACTGCTGGCTGCGCTGGACGATTCGATGGGTGCGTAGGGAAGGTGGTATCGACCGTCCTCTTAGAACCGACATTGCCGCCCCCACAATGAACGTCCTTCGAGCCTTCCTCATCGGGGCGCTTATCGGGTTTGTCGTCGGCGTCGGCATGATGCTGTTCTTCCCAATCTACGAGGGGCAGTTTCCACACACTACCATCGGGGCAGCAGCCGCATTTCGCGCCATCAACTGGTTTGGCGTGTGGTTTCTCACAGGACTGTTCGCCATTGGTTGGGCGCTGTATGAGTTTCGGGTAGTGCGTGCCGCCAGCGCCGCCCACCGCGAGTTTCGCTTCTGCGCGCGCCTTTGGCATCTACTGACCGCCTTCTGGCGGTGATGACCTCACGGCGCCAGCTCGACGACGAGGCTCTTCATCACAGGCTTCGCGGCACATTGGATGATGTAGGTCTCGGTGGGTTTGGTGGCGATGTGCTCGTCGCGTTTTTCCACGCCTCCCTCGTCCCAGACGTAGGTCACTTTCACCGGACGGAAACCGCCGCGCGGCTCTGCGTAATCGGCGTCGATGCGGAAGTTTAGCACCGCCAGGGTATTCACCTGCGTGCCGACGTAGCGGATCAACGCGTCGCGAGTGCCGCGCGGCACTTCGGCGACGACGGTGGATTTGCCCATCATTTTGAACGGACCGGTGAGATTGTCCACGGAGCGGAAGGTCTTGCCGCCGTCGAATGAGACCTGCACTTCCCAAGCATCCTTTGCGTCGCGCGCGCGGTAGAACGTGTGCAGGCGCAGCCGCACGATGTCGCCGGGCGTGTGCACGGGGAAAGTGATGGAACCTTCGCGGCCCTTGGGTCGGATTGACACGGCTTCGAGGTTCTCGGCGGCTGGATGAAAGTCTGTGAAAACGAGCTGCTTCGACTTGTTCTGAAGGTCGGTGCTGCCTTCCAGCGTGATCGTGCCTTCCTGCGGGCCAGCGCCGAACGTGATCGTATTCGTGCCCTGCGAGAGTGCCGGCAGCGGGCGCTGCGAATGCTGGATGTCGTGCCGGATCGCGAGCGCATCGAGGCCGGCGGCGCGCAGCGTGAAGCGTAGCCGGTAGTCGTAGCGGCGGAAGACCAGCGGCTTGAGGTCGAGCTTCTGCGCGCCAGAGGTGGTGATGGTTGCGACGGGTCTCCAGTCGATGCCGTTGTTCTCGGAGAACTCGACGTCGATCCCGCCGCCTGCCGCGATCACCGCGTTGAGCGCAAGTTCGCCGCTGAGATACACGTAGCTGCTCGGCATGCGCAACTCGAAGACTCCGGGCTTTCCGATCTCTGCTACACCCACTGCGGGGCCCTTCACCCCGTCGGCCCGCGCGATGACATTTTGCGAGGCGAGCGCGGCGGATAGGATGCCCCCATTCGCGAGCGGGACCGTGTATTCGAGCGTGCCGTTGCCGATGCGTCCCGGCGCGATGTCTCCGAAAGCCGGCGTGTAACGTAACGGACCTTTGCCGGTCGTCTCCTTGATGCACCCCGGCGAGCCGCCGCCGTCCATATTCACATGCAGGCCCTTGTTCGACCAATTGCGCGTGAGCCGCTCGCCTGGTCGGAGCTGGACGTTCACCTGGTAGCCCATCGAGTAGCCGGACTCCGCCTCGAAGAGCGTGGAGCCGTCATATTCCTGCATCGTGGAATACCAGCCGTGAGTCGCAGCGGGGAGCCAGCCGTTGTCATCGTAGGCAGTCGTGCGGGTGAGGATCTCCGGGCCTTTGCGCCAGCCGCCGCCGCGCATGAACGCGCGCAGCTTCGCGTCGTTACCTTTAAGTTCAGGATGTTCCGCATACCAGTGTTTCAAGCCAGCCACGATCTCCTCGACTCCAGCGGGCTGACCGTCGGTCTTCGGAAAATGGGTGATGAGCGAGGCGTCGAGCAGGTGCCACTTCCCGTCCCACATAATCTCGGGAACGACATGCGCATTGAGCGTCCATCCGCGCGCCTTCAGCCCCACCGCGCGCGCAAGCGCCTGCACATGTGCGGACGCGACACTGCACAGCGAGTAGCCATACACATTGGCCATTTTGATCGGATCGTGGACGCTGTTTTCGACCTGCAAAAACTCCTGCGGCGGCGCCTCTTGATGCTGAAAACTCACGACCGACCGCCACACGGCCATCGCCTTCTGCTCATCGTTCATGCCGTCCTTGATGACCGCCTTCCGCCACGCCTCAATGCTGGAAAAGTCGGCCACTTTATCCGAGAGCCGAATACTCCCGCTTGGCCGCCCGTCTTCTTTCGACGTATATCATGAAAGAGGTCGAGAA
>JAYUWZ010000608.1:0-1515 GCA_043753265.1 Verrucomicrobiaceae bacterium | reverse complement strand
ATTTCGAGACGGTGGAGGCGCGTTGCGCTTCCACCGTCTCTGTTTTTTACCGACGCCATGGATTTTGCCCCGCTGATTGACCGGAAACGTGAGCGCTTTGACGAATTGGAGACGGCTATATCGCAGCAAAATCTCTATGACGACCCGAAGCGCGCGCAGGAGCTTTTTCGCGAGCACAGCCGACTGAAGAGCACCCTGGCCACCTGGGCGGACTTTGAAAAGACGCAGCGGGAACTCGCGGAGAACCGCGAAATGGCCAAGGGCACGGATGAACTTGCGGAGATGGCGCGGGAGGAATTGCCGGAGCTGGAGAAGCGTGTGGCAAAGCTGGAGCAGGAGGTGCAACTGAACCTGCTGCCGCCCGATCCCAACGAAGATCGTGATGCCATCGTGGAAATTCGCGCCGGAGCCGGGGGGGATGAGGCCGGAATTTTTGCGGCGGATCTTTACCGCATGTATATGCGCTTTGCGGAAACGGAAGGACTCACCATTGAGGCCATGGAAAGCAGCACGGGCACGCTGGGTGGATACAGGGAAGTGATTTTCAAGGTAAGTGGCGAGGGCGTCTTCCGAAAGCTGCGCTACGAGAGCGGGGTGCATCGCGTCCAGCGCGTGCCTGCCACGGAGGCGCAGGGGCGCATCCACACGAGCACGGCGACAGTGGCGGTGCTGCCGGAGGCGGAGGAAGTCGATTTCGAACTCAAGGCCGAGGATCTGCGCATCGAGGTATGCCGTTCGGGTGGTCCCGGTGGACAGGGCGTGAATACCACGGATTCCGCGGTGCAGGTGATGCACATTCCCACGGGTACGATTGTGCGCTGCCAGGACGGTCGCTCGCAGCAGAAGAACAAGGAAAAGGCGCTCACCGTTTTGCGTTCGCGGTTGCTGGAGAAAAAGCAGCGCGAGGAGGCCGAGAAGTATGCGGCGCATCGCAAGAGCCAGGTGGGCAGCGGGGATCGATCGGAGAAGATTCGCACGTATAATTACCCGCAAAACCGGGTGACCGACCACCGCATCGAGCTCACGCTTTATTCGCTGGATCGGTTCATGGAAGGCGACATTTACGAAATGCTCGGCTCGCTCCAGACGGCTGATTTGCAGGATCGTCTGGCTGCGGCGAACGTGGGGTAAGGGTCTGCGTTTTTGCGAATTTGGACGATAATCCTGCCCGCGCTCGTAGCGCGACGAAGTGAGGTCCTTCGACTCATTCCTCGCCGCCAATGAACCATTTTGGAACGTGTTGGAGTTGAGCGACATGCCAAATGCTGCATTTTCGCGAAAATGGAAGGTTTTAAGGACAGAGTGAGGTCTCTCCACTCGCTTAGGCTCGGTCGAGATGACGCGTTTTAAAAGGCGCTTCGCGCCACCTTCGATTCGGATGCTTGGTGCGAACTCGAACCGGTTCAACTTCCCCACATAGAGCGGTTGCCAAAAGTCATTTCCGGATGGCGCACTGAGAGGCGACCAAATGTTGGTCATCCATGAAGGCATTGAGGGCGACGCAAAGGCGGTCGA
>JAYUWZ010000607.1:0-3581 GCA_043753265.1 Verrucomicrobiaceae bacterium | reverse complement strand
CTGCTTACCTTTCTCATCATCCTTCTGCCCGTTTTGCTTTCACCAGCAGGCTCCAAGGCTGCGCTGGACAAGCTGATCGCGCAAAACAAGAACTCCGTTCAGGACACAAACAGCCTGCCAAAATGGGTGCAGGAGCGGCAGGAGAAAAAGCTCGCGAATCGTGCAGTAACCCCTTTGCCCGGCGGTTCGGTTTCTGAAACGGTCACCCCGCCCGTGAGCGTGGAGGGCGACCCCTCCATCATCTCGGGTATCCCGAAACCCCCGCCAGCCCTCGACCTCCCGACGAAAGACGGCAGCACCCCGCCGCCCATGCCCGAGACTGTGAGCCAGTCGCCCACCGACTGGCTCATCCGCACGCCGGATGGCCTCATTGTGGCCGAGGTCATCGATCTCCTCTACGCCGCGCAGGACAACACCCTGCGTGCCGATTTTGAAGGCAAACGCATCCAGCTCATC
Source organism: Verrucomicrobiaceae bacterium (assembly GCA_043753265.1). Lineage (GTDB taxonomy): Bacteria > Verrucomicrobiota > Verrucomicrobiia > Chthoniobacterales > Chthoniobacteraceae > SXWH01. Next base: position 3,125 of record JAYUWZ010000607.1, on the reverse strand, counting down.
GGCCAGTACATGCCCGATACCTCCAAGCCCAACAGCCCGCGCTTCAAGGCCGTGCGCATGTTTATGACCTGCTGCGCCGCCGACGCCCGCCCCGTGGCCACGCTCGTGGAAATGACCGGCACGCCCCCGGTGAAGGAAATGGAATGGGTCAAAATTGTCGGCGTGCCCACCTTCCCCGTGGAAGGCGGCCGCCGGGTGGCCGTGCTCAAAGCCGAGCGCGTGGAAAAGACCGAGGCCCCGCCAGAAGAACTGCCGCCTCAATAAACTTCCAACGCTAAACGCTCAATGTCCAACGCCCAATGCAGGCGCAGAAGTTGGCTGCTAGCGAGATGATTGAAGATTGATTTGGGAGGGCGCAATCGCCCGTCGCATGCGCCATTGGGCGTTGGGTGTTGAGCGTTGGATGTTGGACGTTCTGAATGGTTGACGCTCCCGCTGCGAAGGCACAGTTTGGTGCCTAATGATTCTGCCCGCAGTCACCCAACTCCTCATCATTCAGGATCGCGACCGCAAGCTCCGCCAGCTCAAACTCGAACTCAAAAATCTGCCCATCGAGCGAAAAGCACTGGAGGCAAAACTTGCCGGAACCTCTGCCGCACTCGATGCCGCCAAGCACAAAGCCAAGGAAATCGAGGTAAAGCGGAAGGACCTGGAAAACGAAGTGCGCACCCGCCAGGACCGCATCCTGAAGTACGAGCAGCAGAAGCTCAGCACCAAGAAAAACGACGAATACCAGGCATTCGATCACGCCATCGAGAGCCTCAAAAAGGAGATCGCGGGCATCGAGGACAAGGAAATGGAGCTGATGGAAGCCGCCGAGATCCAAAAGCCTGTCATCGCCGCCGCGGACAAGGATTCCACCGAGACCCGCGCCATGGTCCAGCGCCAGATTTCAGACATCGAGAGCAAGATTAAATCCATCGAGGCTCAAAAAGCTGAGATAGACGCTGATCGCGCCCGCCTCGCCGCCGAGGTGGATGAAGAACTACTCGATACCTACCAGCGGCTCTTCGACCGAAAGGACGCCCTCGCCCTCGCCAGCCTCAACAATGAACTCTGCCAGGGCTGCCACGTAAAGGCGCAGACCCACATCATCCACGCAGTGAAAGCGGCGAAGGAAGTGACCACCTGCCTCAACTGCGGCCGCATCCTCTACCTCGAGCCGTAGGAATGTGGGACGGACTTGCAGTCCGTCAGCTGGCTATCGCCTTCACTCTCAGGGAGCATTGCCAATACAGACGGACTACAAATCCGTCTCACAATAAGGGCATTTCGCGCTTCATCAGCGCGGTCGCCCCACGCTTGCGCTATTGAGCGTTAAACGTTGGATGTTGGGCGTTGGGCGTTGGACGTTCCCCTTACTTCTTCCAGTCTTCTTTCGTCTCCGCGCTCAGCGACGCAGCCGAGGAAAGCCACGCGTTCGCTCCGGTCTCGTCATTGTCCTTCCAGCGATCGTACACATTCTTGAGCGCGATGTTGCGCTTGGTCTGGTCGCCAATCGTTTCCGCCCACGCAGCCGCCGCGCCCGGGTCCTGGTCGATCACCCCCGCTGCATACGCCCCCACCGCTGCATCCCGCGTGGTGCCTGCGGGAATCTTTTCCAGCCACGCCGCGGATTGTGCGTAATCCTGGGTCGCCCACACCGTCGCGAGCTGGCGGTACGCCTCGCCCTGGGTGGTTTCATCCCCGAGTTTGCCCGCCCACTCGGCGGTGGCCACGGGATCGAGCCGCGCCCACGAGGCCGCAATCGCTCCCGCCGTTCCGCGCTGGTAGCTTCCCGCGGGCAGCTTGGAAAAAGCATCCGCCGCAGCGGGTGCATCGTTCTGGGCGAGCCCGGTGAGCGCCGCGCTTTCCAGCTTGTTGCGGTCCGGGCCTGCTGGCTGGGAGCGCGCCCACGCGAGTGCGCCATTCGCGTCATTGGCAGCCCAGCTGCGCACGGCCCCGCTCATATCCTCGCCGGAGGTGAAGCCGTTGCTCTTCATCCAATCCATCGCCTCGCGCGGCGCGAACTGCGCCCAGCTCGCAAGCACCTGCTTGCGCGCATCCTTCTGCTTGCCGGGTTCGGCGACGTTGCCCTCGATAAATGCCATCGCCTCCGTGGGTGATTCCCAAGCCCACGAACTCAACGCCGAGCGCATCGCCTGGTCGCGGGACTGCCCGGGTTGGATGCGGCTCGCGAGCTCGGCGGACTTTTTCGGGTTGCGCCAGCTCAGTGCCTGGGCTGCGTTGGAGATCGCTTCATTTCGCTGGGGCCCGGCCGGCAGTTCGTCTATCAATTTTTCCACGGTGTCCGGGTTCGTCGCCGCAGCCGCTTGAATCACCGTGGAGATGGCGGAATTGCGCTGGGTTCCTGCAGGGAGAGCGCGTGCCTCTCCTATCGCGGCCTCGGGGTCGCTCTCCGCCCAGTTGCTGAAGATCGTCCTTATACCCTCCGCGCGAATTCCCAGTTCCGGCACGTTTTGAACCCAGCTCAGCGCGGATCGAGGATCGCGCTGGCTCCACTTGCTGATGACGCCGCTGATGGATCCCGCGCGCCCTTGTCCAGACTCCAGCAGCAGCGCCTGCTGCGCGGCTACTACAGGGTCGCTGGCCGCCCATTCCTGAAAAATCTGGGAATACACCTCGGGTCCGCGGGCGGAAACCGGCAGTGTTTTCACCCAGTCGAGCGCACCCTTGGCGTCGGAGCCGATGAGCCCCTTCGCGATGCCGGCCACTGCTGCGTGCAACTGGCGGGTGTCCTTCAGGCTCAGCGCCCACGCCTTGGCTGCGATCGGGTCGCGCTTTGCCCATTCCGCCGCGGCTGTGCCCAGCGCAAACTCCCTCTCCCAGCGGCTCTCCCCGCTCAGGTTCTGCGCATACATCGCCGCACCCTGTGGATCGAATTCCGCCCACCGCCCCACGACCAACGGCAGGATGAAACGGTTTTCGCCCCGCATCCGCGACGCCATTTTCAATGCCGCCTGCACGTCCTCCGGGCCGAGCTCTTTGATTGCCAGCATGATGTCCCGAAACTTCATCATGCCATTCCCCTTTTGCGTCGCATTCAGGATGGCGCTCAGGATGCGCCCGCGCCTTTCGAGCACTGTGGCAGGTTCATTGGAACCCGCTCCATCGCCCAGAGCCTC
>JAYUWZ010000606.1:0-7618 GCA_043753265.1 Verrucomicrobiaceae bacterium | reverse complement strand
GCAACAACCGCAAAAACCCCACCACCAACCGCATTCTCACGCCATCGATCGTGCCATCGCATCTATCGCCGATAATCCCGCCCGCCTAATCCCGACCCCACGCAAGATGCGCAATAACTGCATAAACCCCCCTTCATGCTCCGTGGCCTCTGTGCCATCCGTGGCAGTTGTAGGCGTTCCCCGCACTTTCCCCTTGCACGGCACGCCGGCATTCCTCATATTCCGCGCCCTCCAAAACACCAACTCACACTAGTAAAACAATAAAATGGCAAACGAAGCACTCAAAACTCTGCAGCTGCACGATAAGGATACCGGCAGCGCGGACGTGCAGGTCGGCATACTCACCGGCCGTATTAATCACCTCACCGAACATCTGAAGGCGAACATGAAGGATCACTCCTCGCGTCGCGGCCTTTTGCAGATGGTTGCACGCCGGCGCCGCTTGCTGGATTACCTCAAGCGCACCGCAACTGACCGCTACAAAGCGGTGGTTGAAAAGCTCAACCTGCGCAAGTAATTGAATTTCAGAGTCGCCCCGGTGATGAACCGGGGCGACTGCTTTTCCCCGGTTTAGTCCAAACACCCGCTTCACCAATCGCCGATACCGGGCGGCGGGAGGTGAAGCAACCCAACTACAAGACCAAACGGCTCGCCGCCGACGCCCGGCTGACTACCCGCCTACTTTTTCCTTAGTCCTTTGCCCTTTGCGCCTCACACGTGTCCCCCACGACACGGAGAGCGCAAAGGAGAAAGGAACGAGGTGAGAGTGCGGGAGGCAGACAATGGGGATCGAATGGCGTGCTCGATGGCATTTTTACACATACCATGAGCATTCACAATGCAACGGCCCACACAGGGTCCAACCCCATCATCATCGAAACCGGCAAGCTCGCAAAGCTGGCCGACGGCGCGGTAACCGTCCGCTGCGGCGACACCATCGTGCTCGTCACCGCGGTTTCCGCCACCAAAATCAAGGAAGGGCAGGATTTCTTCCCCCTCAGCGTCGAATACCGCGAGCGCGCGGCAGCCGTGGGCAAGCTCCCCGGCGGCTACTTCAAGCGTGAAGGACGGCCCACTGAAAAGGAAGTTCTCACGGCCCGCATGACGGATCGCCCGCTGCGCCCGCTCTTCCCGAAGGGCTACCTGTACGACACGCAGATCATCGGAACGGTGATGAGCGCGGACGGCCAGATCGACCCCGACATCCTCAGCATCAACGGCGCGAGCGCCGCGCTCTGCGTGAGCGACATCCCGTTTGCCGGCCCCGTGGGCGCGGTGCGCGTGGGTCGCATCCAGGGCAAGTTTGTGGCGAACCCCACGTGGGAAGAGCGCGCTTTCAGCGACCTCGACCTCGTGTATGTCGGCACGGAAAACGACGTGATCATGATCGAAGGCGCTGGCAATGAGATTCCCGAGGAGGAATTCATCAAGGCCTTGGAATTTGGCCACATTGAGGCGAAGAAAATCATCGCCGCACAAAAGGAACTCGCCGCCGCCGTGAACAAGGCCAAGCGCGAGATGCCCCTCTTCGTCGTGCGCGACGAGTTGATGGAAATCGCCTACGAAGTCGCGGGTTCCCGCATCGAGGGCGCGCTTTACCAGAAGAGCAAGGTTGCCCGCAGCAAGGCGGTCAACGCGCTCAAGGACGAAGTGGCCGTGGCCATCAAGGCGAAGTTCCCGGAGGCCTCGTCCTTCGAGGTGAGCCAGGCGTTCGAATACCTTCAGAAGAAGGCCTTCCGCATCGCGATCCTGGACCGCCAGGCCCGCTGCGACGGCCGTGGCTTCAACGACATCCGCGAACTCAGCGGCGAAACGGGCATCCTGCCCCGCACGCACGGCAGCTCGCTCTTCGCCAGCGGTGAGACGCAGGCGGTCTGCCTCGCCACGCTCGCCCCGAGCGACGAAGCACAGGAGCTCGACGGCTACACCGGCGGCGCGACGACGAAGCGTTTCATCCTGCACTACAACTTCCCGCCGTTCTCGGTGGGTGAGACCGGTCGCGTGGGTGGCATGAACCGTCGGGAAATCGGCCACGGCGCGCTCGCAGAGCGCTCCATCGAGCCCGTGATTCCTGACGTGGCGGACTTCCCTTACGCCATCCGCATCAGCAGCGAAGTGTGCGAATCGAATGGTTCCACCTCCATGGCCTCCGTTTGCGGCGGCGTGCTCGCGCTCATGGATGCCGGCGTGCCTCTCAAGAAGCCCGTCGCTGGCATCAGCGTGGGTCTCGTGACGGAGTTCGAGGGCGACGTGCTCAAGCGCTACACCACGCTGGCCGACATCCTCGGCAGCGAGGACCACTACGGCGACATGGATTTCAAGCTTTGCGGCACCCGCGACGGTGTCACCGGCTTCCAGCTCGACCTGAAGCTGCCCGGCGTTTCGCAGAAGATCTTCTTTGAGTCCGTGCTGCAAGCCCGCGAGCTGCGCATGCGCGTGCTCGACGTGATGCAGACCATCCTCGCCGAGCCCCGCAAGGAGCTCTCGCCCTTTGCCCCGCGCATCGAGACGCTCAAGATCAACCCCGACAAGATCGGCCTCATCATCGGTCCTGGCGGCAAGAACATCAAAAGCATCGTCGCCGAGACGGGTTGCGAAATTAACATCGAGGACGACGGCTCCGTGCACATCTACTCGAACAACCCCGACGGAATGCACCGCGCCAAGCAGATCATCCGCGGCATGACGCAGGACATCACCATCGGCGACACCTACGAGGGCACCGTGGTGACCATCAAGGAATTCGGCGCCTTCGTCGAAGTCCTGCCCGGCAAGGATGGCCTCGTGCACATCAGCGAGCTGGCCGATTTCCGCGTGCGCCGCGTCGAGGACGTGGTGAAAGTGGGCGACCGGATCGCGGTGAAGTGCATCGGCGTCGATGACCGCGGCAAGGTGAAGCTCTCCCGCAGGGCCGCCATGAAGGACAAGGACCAGGAAGCCCAGGGTGGCGAAGCCGGCGCAGCAGCACCCGCGGCCCCGGCCGAGGACGCCGCCGCAGGCGACTACAAGCCCACCGGCGACGCGCCCGCGCCCGGCAACAACTAAGCCTGCAAGGGTTTAGCCTCACAAAACCAATCAAGCAAATCGCCGCACTCGAAAGGGTGCGGCGATTTTCGTTCTGCCGGCCTTCACGATCACCACGCCCCATGCACGTGAACCTGCCTTGCAGCACCATAGACGCTGAAGGCCTTGAGGAGTTCTGCCGGAGTAGTTTCGAGCCCATCCACCGTGTTGCCACGAGGAGGCAGGCTGAATCCCAAGGATTCCCGCACGATTTCATTGCGCGCACGGGCATCGACGATTTTCTTTGCCATCTCATCGATCAGGGCAAACACCTCACCTACCGTCAGCACTTTTCCATGGCGGTATATCTTGGAATCGCACGTGATGATCAACCGATCAGGATCGCCCACGGAGATGAACTCCGCCCGCTCCTGGTATTGCTCGGGGTTTTCCTCCGCAAGCCTCGCATCATACGTCACCCCGATGCTCCTGCCGCGGAGCCATATTGAATAAACCTCATCGCCGCTGGCTTCTTCTCCCAGACCATCATTGAAGGACGATGAAGCGACGCTGAGTTTTCCGGGCACGGTTTTGAAAAGCCTGGAAAGCATTGCCCTCTGCGGCTTGGTCAGCGTTAGCGTGCGATGGGTATCGACTTCGCGGAGTTGCGCATCGTCCATGTACAGGAGGACGTATTCCCCGGAGGCTTCTCCTTCGTGGTTGTACGGCAGCCCGTCAGCGAGCACGCCGTGCAGAAAGATCAGGGAAAGGCAAAGGGAGATGAGCGTCTTCACGGGCCAGAATACGTGGCTCGTCAGAACTCCTTTCAGAAATCCTGCTCCGGGCTCCTGAAGAAAAATGCATCCACCCCGAGCCGCAGAACCGAATCTTTTGAATGTTTTTCACGATACCCAGTGAATTTCCGCAAAATGCATGTAATATTCCGCCGGGAATATCGTTTTAACACTCAGGAGCGCGTGTCGTCCCCATTCACGACAGGTAGCGAATTTTTATTATGACCGCCGAAAGCCAAATTCCAACTGAGACTGCAAAAGGCCCGGAACGCCGCCACCGGGTGCTGTTTGTGGACGACGAACCCCTCATTGCACGCCTGGGCGAACAATTCCTCCAGCGGCTCGGCTACGACACTGTCGTGCACACAGACCCCACCAAGGCGCTCGACTGCTTTTTGGACAACCACTTCGACCTCGTCATCACCGACCTGAGCATGCCCCGGCTCAGCGGGCTGGAACTCGGCGAGCGGCTCAGGAAGCAGCGACCGGACCAGCGCATCATCCTCACCACGGCCTACCACTCGATGCTCGAGGGCAAGGACGTGCATGAACTTGGCTTCTGCGATTTCCTGCCAAAGCCCTACAATCTCGAGAACCTCAAGCAAGCCATCAAGCGCGCCTTGGAATCGGTATAGTAGGCGAGGTTTCCCAACCTCGCGCGGGAGGGATCGAGCGGAAGGAGTGCGGTCGGGAGCTTTGGCCGTACGTGGCGCGGGCCCACTGTGTGGTGCAGTGAGCCCGCGCTTCGCCAGTCTGATTGGGTTTCCTTAAATTACTTCACGGGCACCGGCACTGGGATCACCAGCTTGCCGTTCTTCTCGCCCACGGGGCTCTTGCTGCTGCTCTTGCTCGAGCCGTTGGCGTCCTTTTGCTCCACGGTGATGACGAGCTGCTTGGTCGGCACGAAGGGCATTTTGTAGGATTTGCCATCGGGCATTTCCATTGCCTTGGCGAATTTCGCGGCCTCCTCCTTGGTGGGCGTCACGAGCTCGATGCTCGAGATCTTCTGCCCGGCACTCATCTCCTGCATCATGGTGAAGAACTCGACGGTCTCGGCCGTCGCTCCCTCGGTGTAGAGGAATGCCTTCAAGGCCGCGGTGTCCTTGGCTTCGAGCGCCTTCTTGTAGCTGTCGACGAAGGCCTTCTCCTGCTCGGGCGTGGCCGCGATTGCGGTAAAGCTGAGGGCTGCGAGGAGGGTGGTGATGAGTTGTTTTTTCATTGGTAGTGGTTGTTGTCTGGTTTGGTTTTGAAGTGGCCACTTTCGCGGCCGTCACGAAATTTGAATATACGGAGGATGCAGTATGCCAGCGCCTTGTGGCGCTAAGCCGTCGGGAGTATGAAGCTCAGGCGGCTTTTGCATGTCGTGACTCTGGCAGCATTCCGTGAGTTGCACCATACGACTAATGGCGGATACGGGGCATGGCCCCGCTCCGTCGAAAGTCGGAGGGCTTCCTTCTTGTTAATTCGTTTCGCCGAGCCGCACAACTCGCGCATCGGCTGCATCGGACATCCAATGCAGATGCGTGGTGGTGATGATCTTCTGCGCGGTGGCTGGCAGGGCCGAGAGCAGCGCGTTGCGGCGGGTGGGGTCGAGTTCGCCAAAGATGTCGTCGAGCAGCAGCACCGGCGGCACGCTGAAAAGGCGCTCCAGCAGCCGTGCCGCGCCGAGCTTCAGTGCCAGCACCAGCGTGCGCTGCTGGCCCTCGCTGGCGTCCTCGGTCGTGAGGGAGTTCAGGAAAAAATGGGCGTCGTCCCGATGCGGGCCGATGGTCGTCTGGCGCAGGCGCGCATCGTCCAGCTTTGCAGCGGCGAGGCCGGCGGCAAAGTCCCCGGTGCTCCCTGGCGCGTAGTCGATGCGCAAGGCCTCGCGCTGCCCGCTGATGGCCCAGTGCGCAGCCTCCGCATCCGCCTGCAATTCGCCGAGCAACTCGGCGCGTGTGGCGGATACCCGGTTCCCGTGCTCGATGAGCGGCCCGTCGAACGCCGCGATCTCCCGCCAGCGCGGCGCCGGTTGCTTGAGTAGGTGATTCCGCGAGCGCAGCGCGTGCTCGTAGGCGCGCAGCGATGCCCGGTAGCCGGCATCGCGCTGCGTGGCCACGAAATCGAGGAACTTGCGCCGCTTGTCCGCACCACCGCGCACGAGTTCGATGTCCTCGTTTCCAAACCACATCACGCGTCCCACCTGCAGCCACTCCCTGGCATTCGTCTGCTCCACGCCATCCATGGCCAGCTTCTTCCGCTGCGTGCTGTAGTAAAATTGCAGGTGGCGCGGGCCGAAAAAGCCATCCGTCACAAAACCCCGCTTCTCGTGCTGGACGACCCGGCCCAGCGAAGTGGTGCGCGGCGATTGCAGTCGGAGGAGGATGCACGCCGCCTCCATGAGCGACGTCTTGCCGTGCGCATTCGGCCCAGTGATGAACGTGATGCCCGGCCCAAATTCCAAATCAAACTGCTCGAAGCAGCGGAAATGGCGGATTTGCAGGCGCGTCAGCACGATGGTCGGATTGGGTTCTCCCTCCATAGACAGGCGGGCGGGGGAGTGGTGGCAATGCAGAACGGTGAAAGTGCTCCAAAAACCGCCCCATATCACAGCGCTTGCGTACGGCCGGGACATGTACACACTGTATCGTCTCAATGTGGGATTTGCCCCGACCTAAAAAACGCTGGTATCGTCGATGGTGGTTTACCATCCCGTTCTACGGCATGCTGCTCGTGAGCCTCGCCGGAGCGGGATTCTATTATAAAATCAAGGCGGAGTACGAGGCCAAGGCCCGCCTCTTCGATTACACGCGCCTGGAGGCCATGGAGTCGGCGAGCTTGATTCTTGATCGCGAAGGCAAGGTGATGGGCCGCATCTTCACCCAGAACCGCGAGCAGGTGACGCTCCCCGAGCTTTCGAATAATCTGGTGGATGCCGTTATCGCCCGCGAGGACTCCCGCTATCGCGAGCATAAGGGTGTGGACTACAAGGGAGTCGCCCGCGCTGTGTTTGAAAACTGGCGCGCCGGCTACACCAAGCAGGGTGCCAGCACGATCACCCAGCAGCTCGCGCGCAACACCTTTCCCGAGCAGTTGCCGCCGATGGACAAAACCAAGGAGCGCAAAATCCTGGAAATGTTCGTCGCCCTGGAGATCGAGAAAAAATACAACAAGGACAAGATCCTCGAGCTGTATCTGAACCGCGTTTATTTCGGGAATGGCTTCTTTGGCGCGGAGGCCGCGGCCAAGGGCTACTTTGGCAAGCACGCGAAGGACGTCTCCGCCAGCGAGGCGGCGATGATGGCCGGCCTGCTCCGCAGCCCGGATCGCCTTTCCCCGTGGAAAAACTACGCCGCGTGCGAAGTCGAGCGCCGCACGGTCCTCAACAACATGCTGCTCCAGCAAAAGCTCACCCGCGAGCAATACGACGTCGCCTATGCCGAGGAGCCCGTGCTGCGCAACAAGCGCCCGCTCGCGCAGGAGAGCTACGCCGCCGACATGGTGTTCCAGCAGGTCATCAGCAAGGTGGAAAAAGTGCAGGTGATGAGCGAGGGCCTGCGCATCTACACGACCATCGACCCCGCGCTGCAGAGGCGCGCGGAGGAGTTGCTGCGCGCACAGCTTTCGTCGGTGGAAACCCGCGCCGATTACGAGCACCAGACATACAGCCAGTACGACCAGATTTTCCGCGCTGCAAACAAGCTACCGCTGACACCGGAGGGCAAACGCATCCTGCCCGAGTATCTGCAAGGCTCCGTGGTGATGCTGGAGAACAAGACGGGTGCGATTCTTGCCATCGTCGGTGGGCGCGAGTTTGCCCACAGCCAGTTGAATCGCGCCAC
>JAYUWZ010000605.1:0-1521 GCA_043753265.1 Verrucomicrobiaceae bacterium | reverse complement strand
GACAGCCGCAATGTATTGGTGGATGGCGTATCCCTTACCGGCGACACCGCCACGACGCCAAGGCTGGGAACGGTCGGATCAGGCAAGGCAGCGCATTTCACCGGGGGAAGCAATAGCGTTGCGGAGCTCGTGGCGAACTGGGCGATCATCAATGCCAACACTGCCACGCCGGGTCTTCCGAATGGCGGGGCGAATACTGCATTTGTAAACGTGCTGCGGGCCGGCCCGCAGTTTCAATTGGCAGCAGGGAGCGATACCGTGCCGGGGCTGACTCTTGATCCCGTGACTGGCGTGCTGGGTGGAACGCCCAATGTGCCGGGGGGCGGCTTTTTTCAAATTGTAATCGAGCGCGGAACTCCCCCTAGCACGCAGACGTATCCCCTGCTCATCGCGGATGCGAACGGGGTCTTTACCATTCCGGCAGGAGAGACGTGGACGCTGGATCAGCCGACAAGCCTGACGGGGAACCTGAACGTGCTGGGGACCATCAACACTGCTGGTCACGTGTTGTCGGTAAATGGAAATCTCGCGGTGGAGCCGGGGGCGGCCATTACCAATGCGACCGGCACCATCGCCTACCTGAGCCGAAGTGGCGGGACTCTGCCGGGCACAACTAACCTGGTGTCGAATCCTATCAATGATCTGGCGGACATCGATGGTGATGGGGTGGTGAGCTTGCTGGAATTTAAACTGGGGATGAACCCGAGCATCGGCAGTCTGCTGGGTATGCCGACCGTTGCGCGGGTGTCTGGGCGATTGACGATGACGTATAGCACCCCAGTGGGTGCTGCCGGGGTGAACGCGACGGTGCAGGTGTGCGGGGACTTCGCAAACTGGCAGAGCGGCCCGGGATTCACGGAGGTGGTGTCGGATGTGACCGGCGGAGGAATCCGCACGGTGACGGTGAGGGATCTTTCCTCGGCGGCACCGCGGTATATCCGGCTGAAGGTGAGCCGATGATCGCATGGTGTCCCGCCTTTGGGCGGAAGGAACGCTTCGAGTCGCCATAGGCGTCTCATATCAGCAAATTTTACCGCGCATTCCGCCTGAAGGCGGGACTACTTACGCGTGTCGCCGCTGTCTCCGTTCTTTCAAATTTCCATAGAACGGCCCCGTCTTCGTGACGTGGCTTTCATTTCCAATTTGATACACTCTTTCTGTGGACACGCCCAAGGGCGTAGTCCCAGCATGCTCACACCCAATCATAGCAACCCCAGCGAGCGTTTTGACGCTTGCTACTCTTTATGATTATTATAGCGTAATCCCGATGCACGCCAATGGCACCACCGGAATTCTTCTGCCCCGACGCCGTGTGGCTTCGGTATTTGGGATCCATTACAGCGTCTTTCGTGCCACAATTTTAGTGCTGGCGGTTTTTGGCGCATTTTCCTGCGTTTTGGCTGGTTCGCTGAGTCTGGAAGTGAGGAATGACTTACCCGAGCAAGATGGTCGTTCTGTAAGCCGGCTTGATTACCTGCTCTCCGGGTTGGCTTTACAGAAGGGGGACGGAACCTGGGTGGA
>JAYUWZ010000604.1:0-1522 GCA_043753265.1 Verrucomicrobiaceae bacterium | reverse complement strand
TGGGTGGGCGCTCTGGTGACGAACCCGATGATCATCGGCAACAAATGGACGCCGGTGCGCAAGGTGGTGGACAAGGCGGCCTCGCTGGTGACGATTCCGAAGTCGTGCCTATGCATGGTGGTGCAGCCGGGGACGAACTCGCTGGCGGGCCTCTTTGCCGGTGACCCGGTGAGCGCGTGGGATGCGGCGAGCGATCTCTCTCGGCAGGTGCACATCACTTATAAGGAGCGCCCCTTTCACACGGTGCTTTCGTGCGCACCGCCGATGTATGATGAACTGTGGGTGGGCGGCAAATGCATGTACAAGCTGGAGCCCGTGGTGGCGGATGGCGGCGAACTCATCATCTACGCGCCGCACATTCACGAAATCTCGGTCACTCACGGGAATTTCATCCGCGAGATCGGCTATCATTGCCGCGATTACTTTACGAAACAGCCGGATCGATTTGCCCACGTGCCGCGCGGGGTCATCGCACACAGCACGCACGTGCGGGGCATTGGCACGTACGAAAATGGTGTGGAGAAATGCCGGGTGCGCGTGACGCTTGCGACGGGAATCCCCAAGGCGGTGTGCGATGAGGTGAGCCTGGGCTACCGCGACTGGCGGGAGATCAAGGCCGAGGATTTTGCGGATCGCGAAAGCGAGGGCATCCTGCATGTGCCGAAGGCGGGGGAGATGCTGTATCACTTGCAGCAGCGGCCGGAGTGGGCGCGGGAGATGTGATGATGAAAATGGGCGCATTTCTTTCGATTACGATGGGGGCGAAAGAGTATGTCGTACTCGCCGTTTTCTTTCTGGGATGCGGGGGATTTGTGAGCGGGATCGTATGGCTAGCCCGGCGGTATCATCCGCTGTCTGAGTTCCGCTCCTATGCTGCCATATACCGCTCGATTACCTTCAAGAGGCTCGGATTCGCAATAATCGGAACCAATGTATACCATCGGTCACTCGACTATGGAATTTGGGACGATTGCCTTGTGTTTCGAGAGGCGTGGATTTTTGGAATTTTCGCGGATTACTATGCAGTGCCGCTTTCGTTGATTAGGAGAATTCCGGAGTCGAATGAAGCTGTGATTCAATGCGACAGTGGAGAAGTGCGGGTGCAGATGGAGCGTGCGTTCATGAAGGATTTGGCTCACTCCGGCTTGTAAGTCTCCCACTTCGTGGGGTCCCCTTTGGGGCCTTTGCCGGTGGTCTTCAAAAAGATATCCAGTGATGTGATGCGTTCGGGAGATTCGAGATTAAGGGTGAGGCACACGTGCCCACGGTTCACGTAGTAATTTCCGTCTGAGGCACGCGCGAGGCTGATGTCACCGATGGCATCGCCATGGTGGATGGAGTGGCCCGCGAGGACTATCCATGATTTGTCTGGGAACAGGAGCAAGCCCGGTCCGATGAAATACCCGAAGGGACGCCCTTCCGGGTTCACGGATTCGGAACTGCTCATCTTCGATTTTTGGATGGTGGCAGAGCTTGTGATCGCAGCGAGTGCGGCGTGCTTGGCTTTCAGCCACTGTTCGGC
>JAYUWZ010000603.1:0-3600 GCA_043753265.1 Verrucomicrobiaceae bacterium | reverse complement strand
ATCGCGGAAGCATCATCAGCCGCGCCACCCTGAATCTCGTGTCCCCTTACGCCACGGGGCAGTAGAGGTGAGACGTGAGAGGTGCAGAGGTGGAGATGAGCACCTCTGGGCGCGTTCAAACGCCAAGATACGACTTCCGGCACCCCATCCGGGGTGCAACGCTAGCGCGTCTTCCGGGGGTGTCGCTCGCAAGCTCGCTGTACCCCCGGCTACTTTCCGTCACCCCTCCGGGGTGGAAACAGGAGTCTCGGCGCTCAATTGGAATCGTTTCCACATTTCGTGAGCGCTACTCCACCACCACCGCCCGCTTCGTATACTCGAGTGCAGCAGCCAGCGTCTGCTCGTTTCTGGCATGGAGCGTAAACAGTGGCTCCCCCTTGTTCACGACAGTTCCCACCTTCGCAATCCCTGAGCACCCCACTGCAAAATCGACCGCATCGTTTGCCTTCGCACGTCCCGCCCCTAACGCCACGCAAGCCCGCCCAATGCTGTCCGCATCCATGCGTTTCAGCGTTCCATCGCGCGGGGCCTCGAAAACGTGCTGAATCGGTGCCTTGTGCACGGAGAGGATGCGTTCCGTATCCGCCGCGCGCCCGCCCTGCGCATTCACCAGCTCGCACCAGCGCTTCCATGCGGTGCCATCCGAAAGCCATTTTTCCAACTCGGCGCGCGGCACTGGGCTCACTGCGGCGGCAAGGTCCAGCGTGAGCTTCACGAGGTCCGCCGGGCCGCGGCCTTGCAGCGTTTCGACTGATTCCCATACCTCCAGCGCATTGCCAGCCGTATTGCCGAGTGGTTCGTCCATGGGGTTGAGCAGGGCGATGGTTTCGACTCCGCACTCGTGGCCCACCGCGCAAAGCGCACTGGCGAGGGCGTCGGCGTCGGCCCGGGTTTTCATGAATGCGCCGCTGCCAAATTTCACATCGAGGACCAGCGCATCGAGGTTCTCCGCGAGCTTCTTACTCATGATGCTCGCGACGATGAGCGGGATGCTCGGCACCGTGGCGGTGACGTCGCGCAGGGCGTAGAGCTTCTTGTCAGCCGGGCAGAGATCGGCGCTCTGGCCCATCATCGCCACGCCGATGCGCCCAAGCTGCGTGAGCGCTTCCTGCTCCTCCAGCCCCACGCGAAAACCGGGAATGCTTTCCAGTTTATCCAGCGTGCCCCCGGTGATTCCGAGGCCGCGCCCGCTGATCATCGGAACCCATACGCCCGCGCATGCGAGCAGCGGCGCGAGGATGAGCGAAACCTTGTCCCCCACGCCGCCGGTGCTGTGTTTATCGACCTTGCGGGGAGAGCCCGCCGGCCACTGGCACACGCGCCCGCTATCGCGCATGGCACGCGTGAGCGCGCCTGTCTCGGCAGGGGACATCCCTTTAAAATACACTGCCATCGCCCACGCCGCAGCCTGGTAATCAGGAAGCTCACCCTTTGCATACGCGGAGATGAATTCCGCGATGTCCCCGGCGGAATGCGTCCCACCGTCGCGCTTGGTTTCGATGAACGTAGGGATGTGCATTATGGAAGGACGTGAGACGTGAGATGTGGAGAAGTGAGAAGCGATGCGCGCCTGCCCGCTTCACACTCGATCGCGGCCTATGCGAACTGCTTGAAAATCCTGTTCGCCTCTTCCAGCGTTTCCTTGCTTCCCACGTCGAACCACGTGCCGGGCACGCTCCACGTGTGCACCGGCGTGCGGGGGTAGAGCCACTGGATGAGACGACCCGGTTGGTCGGGGTTGTTGCCTTCGGCAAGGTATTGGCGCACGAGCGGCACGACGTGCTTCGGGTAGTAATAAAGCGCGATGCCGATCAGCGTGCTAGGCGGATTCTCCGGCTTCTCGACGAATTCGGTAATCACGCCCTGCCCATCGATGGCTACGACGCCGTACTTCTTCGCCTGCTCCAGCGAGCCCACATCGTAGAGCCCGAGCACCGGTGCGTTCTTCGCGCGTGCATGCTCGCCAAATCCCTCGATGCTTTGTGAAAAAAGGTTGTCGCCGGCGACGACGAGCAGGTCTTCGTTTTCGATGCCGTGCTTTTGGATGACGTAGTTCAGGTCGCCGATCGCCCCGAGTTTATCCGCATCCGAGGTCGATCCATCATTCACGATCTCGAAGGGGAGCTTCGCGTGCTTCTCGTTGTAGCCCGCGGCCCATTCTTCAAAGTGCGCCGCAAATTTGTTGTTCGTCACCACAAACACCTTGGAGATGCCCGGGATGGGCGCGAGGTTGTCGATCACCCACTCCATCATCGGCTTGCCAGCCACATCGAGCAACGGCTTGGCCTTGTTCTCCGTGAGCGGGTAAAGTCGGGTGGCGTAGCCTGCGGCGAGGATGAGAATGTTCATGTGTGTAAGTTTCTATGCGAAGGCTTTGGTAGAATGCAATGCGTGTTGGAGCTTCGCGGATGCGAACTCTAATGAGTGTTCCCAATATTGATTGCAGCCTCGATCCTGCATTGTCCAGAAGGCGCAGGTGAACGCGCGGTGCGATCTGGAGTGCGGGAGCTTGAGGGCCACGCCTCAACTCGGGCGCGAGAGCTTTGGCCTTCAAGCGCGTCATCGAAATGCAAAAGCTCTTGCGCACCATTCGGTGCGCGTGCCGCTGGCACGACGCTATGTTCTTGCGCGCCCTTGGCGCGGCGCTCCATTTTTGATTCGTGAATTAAGAACTGTTGCACGCCCGCGCAAACAGCGTCGCGGAGTTTTCCGGCCAGCGCTCCGCGCCCTCCAGAGCTGGAGCAAGCTCCAGCACTCCAGATGGATTGAATTGGATTTACGCCCCTGCCAGTTCCAGGCCCTTCATTGTGCCTGTGCTGGAGGCAAAGCTGTGTGTCTCCACGCCAAGTCGCTGCAGAATGCTCACGAAGAGATTCGGCAGTGGATAGTTTTGCTTTTGGTCGAACGCCAGGTGCTGGCCGTGGCGGAAGCCGCCGCCTGCGAGGATCACGGGGAGATTCGTGGTCGAGTGTGCGCTGGCGTTGCCGAGGTTGCTGCCGAGCAGCACGGTGGTGCGGTCGAGGAGATTGGATCCGCCCTCCGCACTGGCCTTGAGGCTCGTGAGGAAATTGAAAAACGCATCGAGTGTGGCGCGTTCGACGAGTTCGAGCTGGCGCATCATGTCCGGGTTTTTGCCGTGGTGCGAGAGGCCGTGGTAGGCCTGCTCCACGCCCTTGATGGTCGGGACAAGACCGAAGCCCGTGCCACCCAGCGCGGCGACGCGGGTGGAGTCTGTCTCCAGCGCGAGGCGGATGACGTCGAAGTGCGCGCGAAACATGCCCACGATGTCTGCGGATTGGATCTGTGCGGGAGGCTGCGCCTTCACGGTGGGCTTGGGCGTACGGCTCCACACCTCTGCCTTGTTCAGGCGCTGCTCGGTCTCGCGTACTGCTGTGAAAAACTGGTCGAGCTTTTCGCGGTCGACCGCGCTCACGCTGCGCTCCATGGAGCGGGCATCGTCGAGCACCGTGTCCATGATGGAGCGGCCATCGCCGAGGTCGCGCTGCTGGGCGGCTACTTCCTTGGCATTGCCGCTGAGAAAGAGACGCGTGAATGCACGGGCGGGGGAGTGCTCCACGGGAATCGACACACCATTTGCGG